>NZ_JBGLYN010000048.1:0-47924 GCF_047304045.1 Variovorax sp. Varisp85 | reverse complement strand
CCCCTGCCCTCCCCCAGCGGGGGAGGGAGAAAAGCACACTTACAGCGACTTGCCAGCCGGCTGGTCCGGCTTCTTGTCGTTGCCTTCGATGTACGGACTCCACGGCTTGGCCTTGACCGGGCCCGGCGTCTTCCACACCACGTTGAACTGGCCATCGGCCTTGATCTCGCCGATGAACACGCTCTTGTGCAGGTGGTGGTTCTTCTCGTCCATCTTCGACACGATGCCCGAGGGGGCCGTGAAGGTCTGGCCGGCCATGGCGGCGATCACCTTGTCGGTGTCGGTCGACTTGGCCTTCTCGACCGCCTGCTTCCACATGTGGATGCCGATCCAGGTGGCTTCCATCGGGTCGTTGGTGAGCGGCTTGTCCTTGTGGCCGGCGATGTTCTTGGCCTTGGCGTACTCGCTCCACTGCTTGATGAAAGCCGTGTTGGTCGGGTTCTTGATCGACATGAAGTAGTTCCATGCGGCAAGGTGGCCCACCAGCGGCTTGGTGTCCACGCCGCGCAGCTCTTCTTCACCCACCGAGAAGGCAACCACGGGCACGTCCTTGGCCTTCAGGCCGGCGTTGCCGAGTTCCTTGTAGAAGGGCACGTTGGAGTCGCCGTTGATGGTCGAGACCACCGCCGTCTTGCCGCCGGCCGAGAACTTCTTGATGTCGGCAACGATGGTCTGGTAGTCGCTGTGGCCGAACGGCGTGTACTTCTCGTCGATGTCGGTGTCCTTCACGCCCTTGCTCTTCAGGTAGGCGCGCAGGATCTTGTTGGTGGTGCGGGGGTACACGTAGTCGGTGCCCAGCAGCACCCAGCGCTTGGCGCCGCCGCCTTCCTTGCTCATCAGGTAGTCGACCGCCGGAATGGCTTGCTGGTTGGGC
This sequence comes from Variovorax sp. Varisp85, assembly GCF_047304045.1. Classification (NCBI taxonomy): domain Bacteria; kingdom Pseudomonadati; phylum Pseudomonadota; class Betaproteobacteria; order Burkholderiales; family Comamonadaceae; genus Variovorax; species Variovorax sp. Varisp85. Next base: position 47,050 of record NZ_JBGLYN010000048.1, on the reverse strand, counting down.
GCTGCGCCCGTGTAGAACACGTTCTTCGAGAGCTCTTCACCCTCGTACTGCACGGGGTAGAACAGCAGGCCGTTCATTTCCTCGACCACCGGCAGCACCGACTTGCGCGACACCGAGGTCCAGCAGCCGAAGATCACCGAGACCTTGTCCTGGCCGAGCAGCTGCTTGGTCTTTTCGGCGAACAGGGGCCAGTTGGAGGCCGGGTCGACCACCACGGGTTCGAGCTGCTTGCCCAGCACGCCGCCCTTCTTGTTGATGTCGTCGATGGCCATCAGAACGGTGTCCTTCAACACGGTTTCCGAGATGGCCATCGTGCCCGACAGCGAGTGCAGCACGCCGACCTTGATGGTGTCGGCGGCAAATGCGGGCGCAGCAGAAATGCTGGCCAGCGCGACGGCGGCGGTGAGCGCCTTGAGTGTGAAACGACGTTGCATGTGGACTCCTGCTCCGGGGTTGGTTGACCTTGGCGCCAGCGCTGTGCTGGCGTGGGAGGGAGTTTGCGGAATGCACCAGGACGGGGAAATACGCCGGGTGGCGTACACGGAGGTACTCAGGCGGACGGCGGCGGTGCCGGGTACTTCCGGGCGTTGACCAGCATCTTGCTTCTTGCCGCTTCCACCAGGTCGATGCCGAGCTTGTCGGCAAGCTGGAGCAGGTAGAGGAAGACGTCGGCAATCTCCGTGCCGATCTCGGCACGCTTGTCGGCCGGCAGCGAGCGGCTCTGCGCTTCGGTGAGCCACTGGAAATGTTCGAGCAGCTCGGCGGCTTCGACCGAGAGCGCCGACGCGAGGTTCTTGGGGGAGTGGAACTGCTCCCAGTTACGGGCCTGGGCGAAGTCGCGCAAGGCTTGGGTGATTGAGGTCAGATCGGATTCCATGGCACACCAGTCGTCGGGCGGCGAGTGTGGCACGCTCCAGGGAAGAAGCCCAATCCGGGCATGCACATACCCGGATTGGGCAAGGCGTCACAACCGGGGCACCGAGGGCCGGGTGCCTCGCCAGTGGAACATCGCGACGAGAAGAGCCGACACCATCAGGTACACCAGCGCCACCCCGAACGCGCCCGAATACGCAGCGGTGTCCGTCGCATTCTCCAGCCTCCCATAGAACAGGATCCCGATCAACGCCACCCCCAGCGCATTGCTCGCCTGCTGCACCATCGACAGCACGCCCGAGGCCACGCCCGCATGCTGCGGCGGCAGGCCGGCCAGCACGGTGGACACCAGCGGCGCCATCACCATGCCGAGGCCTGCGCCCTGCACCAGCAGCAGCGGGACCATCCAGGCGACCACATGCGAGTGGCCCGCCCATCCCGCCACGTTGACGAACTGCAGCGCATGCCCCGCCGCCAGCACGAGGGCGCCGAGCGCGATGGGCGGCTTGCCGCCGAAACGCCGTGCGAGGCGCGCACCGGCCATCGACGTCGCGAAGAAACCGACCGCCAGCGAAGTGAAGACCATGCCCGACGCCAACGGGCCCAGCGCCAGGCCCTGCTGCAGGTACAGCGCCAGCACGAAGTACAGCGAGGCGTTGCCCACGTAGAAGGCCAGCGTGGTGAGCAGGCCCGTGACAAAGCGGCCGTTGGCCAGCAGCGCCGGCGCCACCAGCGGCGCACCGCCGCGCAGGGCGAGCCGGCGCTGCTGAAAAGCGAATGCGGCCAGCAAGGGCAGCGCGGCCGCAAGGCACAGCCAGCTCCACAGCGGCCAGCCTTGCTCGCGCCCTTCCACCAGCGGCAGCACCACGGCCACCGAGCCCGCGGCCGCCAGCAGCATGCCGGCGAGGTCGAGCCTGCTGTTGCCGTTGTTCGCCAGCGGCGGAATGACGCGCGGCGCGAGCACCAATGCCAGCAGCCCGATGGGCACGTTGATGAGGAAACAGCTGCGCCAGCCGAGCCCCGCCGGATCGGCGTGGATCAGCAGGCCGCCGACCAGTTGCCCGAGCGTGGCACCGAGCCCCAGCGTGAGCCCGTAGGCCGCGAAGGCGCGCGCCCGGCCTTCGCCGATGTAGGCCAGCCCGATCATCGCCAGCACCTGCGGCTGCAGCAGCGCCCCGGCCAGGCCCTGCAGCACGCGCGCGGCCACCAGCATCTCGGCATTCGGCGCGAAGCCGCAGGCCGCGGAGGCCAGCGTGAACAGCAGCAGGCCCAGCATGAACATGCGGCGCCTGCCGAACAGGTCGCCGAGCCGGCCGCCGGTGATCAGTCCCGCCGCGGTGGCCAGTCCGTAGCCCGCCACCACCAGCTGCAGGGTGCCGGCGCTCGCCAGCAGTTCGCGCTGCATCGACGGCAGCGCGACGTTGACGATGAAGAAATCCAGCACCACCAGGAAAGTGCCGCTGAGCATGACCCACAAGCCGAGCCGGCCGGGCCCGGTCGCGCCTGCGCTCTGCTGGCCGCCCGATGGAGAAAGCGATGCTGCCGAGGCAGCGATGTTCGACTGAGTCATGGTGGTAACCAGTGTTGGGAGAAAGGGGCGCGACGACAATGACCTGCGAGGTCATGGCCGATGCGCCGGCCGCTCAGACGGAAGGCGTCGGCAGGATGAATTGGTAATCGACGGCAATGCGGCCGTCCCCGGCCAGCACCAGGAACTGCAGCCCCAGCGCGGCCACCGGGCCGCCCGCGGCCGGGACCATGTGCCAATGGAACATCGCCGCGTCGTGCAGGAACTGGGCATCGCCCGCGCAGACGAAGCGAAAGCCCGCATCGCGCACGTTCTTCTCGTGCGAGCCGGTGACGCGCCGATGCAGCGCCTCGTAGCCTTTGGCCTGCAGCGTGCGCACGTAGTGCTCGCCCTCGGGCACCCAGAGGCCGGCGATCGCGGTGCGGCGCGCGGTGGCATCGGGCTCGTTCCAGGCTGCGACGTAGCGCTCGGCGAGTTCGGCGGATTCATTGCGTTCATTCATGGTCTGCTCCGGTGTGCTGCAAGAGTGAGGCCGCAGTTTCGGCCTCGACTGCTGGACAGTGAATGCCCGAAAATCCACCCTTCTTGTCCATTCGTCCAACACCACAGGAGCCGCCCATGGACCCGCTCGACGATGTCTTTGCCGCGATGCGCGTGCGCAGCGCCTTGTATGCCCGCCTCGAGGCCCGCGCACCCTGGGGCCTGAGCCTGGCCGGCGGCGAGAGCGCGCGCTTCGGGCTCGTGGTGCGCGGCGGCTGCCTGCTCGAGGTCGAGGGCGTGGCGCAGCAGGTGGCGCTGGCGGCGGGCGACTGCTATGTGCTGGCGCACGGCACGCCCTACGTGCTGCGCGACCATCCGAACACGCCCACGGTGAGCTGCACCTCCGTCGTGCGCGACCGCATCGGCGGGCTGGTGGAACTGGGCGGCACGGGCACCGCGGCCTCGGTGATCTGCGGCTGGTTTCACTTCGACCAGCGCGCCGCGCAGCCGCTGCTGGCGCTGTTGCCAGTGCTGCTGCACGTGAAGATGGAGCAGGCACGCGCCCTGGCGCTGCAGGGCACGCTGCAGCTGCTGGCCATGGAAACCGGCGAGCCGGGTCTCGGCTCCAGCCTGCTCGTGAGCCGGCTGGCCGACATCGTGTTCGTGCAGGCGGTGCGCGCGCACGTCGCGGCGAATGGCGAATCGCAGACCGGCTGGCTGGCCGCGCTGGCCGACGCGCGCATCGGCCCGGCCCTGCGCGCCATGCACAAGGACATCGCACACGGCTGGACGGTGGAGGCGCTGGCCGGTGCCGCGAGCCTGTCGCGCTCCGCCTTCGCGCAGCGCTTTCGCGAGCGCGTGGGGCAGTCGCCGCTGGAGTACCTCACGCAATGGCGCATGTTCAAGGCCGGCAACATGCTCGGCCAGGGCGATGCCGCGGTGGGTGCGATCGCAAGCGCGGTGGGCTACGAATCGGAGGCCGCATTCAGCAAGGCCTTCAAGCGCGAGAAGGGCATTGCGCCCGGTGCGTGGCGGGCGGCCGCGCGCGAAGGCGCCACGGCATAGCGCCTCCTCTTCAGGCCTTCGCTACGGCACTGCGGCCTTGAACTGCGCCGCCGCGAACGCCCAGGCCATGCGCGTGGCATCGGGCCCCTCGGGGTCGCTGAACAGCAGCTTCGGCGCGCCGCCGCTCCACGAATGGCCCAGTCCCGCGATCTCGCACAGCGTGACGAGCGCGCGGCCCTTGCGCCTGAAGTCGGTCACGCGCATTGCGCGGCGCTTGCCGCGCTGCATGTCGCGCGGCAGTCCGGGCCGCGCGCCCACGGCCGTGGCCCACACCGCAGCGCTGCTGACGGCATTGCTCGGCGCGACCACCGCGTCGGCATCGCCGTGCAACACCAGCATCGGCGGCAAGGTGGTGAAGACGGCCGCAGCGCCCATCGCCTTGCCGACCGCCGTGGCAGGCATCGGCGGCACATTCTGTCCACGCATGGCGCCGAGGGCGGTGGCCGACGACTTCGCTGCGCCGGGCGCCACACCCGAGTGCATGACGACGGCGCGGAAGCGGTTCGGATAGCGCGTCGCAAGCAGGGCCGCCATGCTCGCGCCGGCCGAGAGACCGGCAAGCGCCACGCGGTCGCGGTCCACGGGATACAGCATGCAGGCCTGGTCGATGGCGGCCATCAGCGTCGCGGCTTCGGCGTCGGCCTTGCCGGAGCGGCGCTCGTACCAGTTCCAGCAGCCCTGCGGGTGGGCGATCCGGTCCTGCTCGGGATAGAGCACCAGGAAGCGCTGGCGCACGGCCAGCGCGTTCATGCGCGTGCTCGCGGCAAAGTCGCGCCCGGTCTGGCCACAGCCGTGCAGCATGACCATGAGCGGCAGTTTCTCGCCGGGCTGCAGTTGCAGGTCGGCCGGACGGAACAGGTGATAGCCGCGCGCGCCGCCCGGCCCCATCGCCATGCCGCTGAGCCAGTCGCCACGGCCTGGCGGCGGCTTGAGACGCTTGGCGGTGGCGCGCTGCACCTGCCCCGCCACGCGCTTGCTGTTGCTCAACGTGAGCTTGGTGAGTGCCTTGAGGTTGCGCTCGTAGGCGCGGGCGAAGACGGAAGCGGTGGAACGACGGGCCATGGCGCGCAGTGTGAAGGCAAAGCGCCGGGCGGCCAAACGGCGGCCCTCCCGCCATCCGGCGCCTCAGTAGATCTCCGGCACGATCATGTTGGCCGGCACGGGCTGGCGCAGGTAGTCCGCATGGCGCACGCGCTCCGGCAGCTCCACCGGCGGATGCGGCACCTCGTTGTAGGGCAGCTGGCCCAGCAGGTGGCTGATGCAGTTCAGCCGCGCCTTCTTCTTGTCGACCGCCTGCACCACCCACCACGGCGCCTCGGGGATGTGGGTGCGCTCCAGCATGATTTCCTTCGCCTTGGTGTATTCCTCCCAGCGGCGGCGGCTCTCGAGGTCCATCGGGCTCAGCTTCCATTGCTTGAGCGGATCGTGGATGCGGCCGAGAAAGCGCATGTGCTGCTCGTCGTCGGTGATGGAGAACCAGTACTTGATGAGCTTGATGCCCGAGCGCACCAGCATCTTCTCGAACTCGGGCACGGTGCGGAAGAACTCCTCGTACTCGTCGTCCGTGCAGAAGCCCATCACGCGCTCGACGCCGGCGCGGTTGTACCAACTGCGGTCGAACAGCACCATCTCGCCCGCGGCGGGCAGGTGCGCGGCGTAGCGCTGGAAGTACCACTGCGTGCGTTCGCGGTCGTTGGGCGCGGGCAATGCGGCGACACGGGCCACGCGCGGATTCAGGCGCTGCGTGATGCGCTTGATGACGCCGCCCTTGCCTGCCGCATCGCGGCCTTCGAACAGGATGACGACCTTCTGCTTGCTGTGCTGCACCCAGTCCTGCAGCTTGACCAGTTCGCCCTGCAGGCGGAACAGCTCCTTGAAGTAGGCCTGGCGGGCAGCCTTGTCGGCGGACACGGTGGCTGACGGATCGAGGCCGTCGATGTTGCGGTCCTCGATCTCCAGTTCGAGCTCTTCGTCGTAGCTGTCGATCAGGTCGCGGGCGATGCGTTGCATCAGGTCTTCGTGGTCGGGAAGTGCGCTCGTCAGCATGGTGGGCAAGAAGAAGGTGAAAGGGTCGAAAAAAGCATGCTGCTCGCCCCATATGACGGCTGCGTGACGGCCCGAAGCCGATTGACACGCCGTTGTCACACGGCGCGAACACCATCCGAAGCCATTCCAACACCCCAGAATCGCCCATGAACACGCTCGCAGCCCTGCATGCCGAGTTGCCGTCCGCGTCCTCGGCGCACCGGCCCAGGCTCGACGCCAAGCCCGGCCCGCTCACGCTCATCACCTTCGTGGGCCTGCTGGCCGCCGGCCTGCTCTTCACGGCCTGGAGCCTGGTCGGCGACGTCACGGCCTCGGGCGCGCCGGTCACCACCTGGGTGCCCTACATCCTGCTGGGCGTGGCCCTGCTGATTGCACTGGGCTTCGAGTTCGTCAACGGCTTCCACGACACGGCCAACGCGGTGGCCACGGTGATCTACACGCACTCGCTGCCGCCCAACTTCGCGGTGGTGTGGTCGGGCTTCTTCAACTTCCTGGGCGTGCTGGTGTCCAGCGGCGCGGTGGCCTTCGGCATCATCGCGCTGCTGCCGGTGGAACTGATCCTGCAGGTGGGCTCGGGCGCGGGCTTCGCGATGGTGTTCGCGCTGCTGATCGCCGCCATCATCTGGAACCTGGGCACATGGTGGCTCGGGCTGCCGGCTTCTTCCTCGCACACGCTGATCGGCTCGATCATCGGCGTGGGCGTGGCCAATGCGCTGATGCATGGCCGCGACGGCACCAGCGGTGTCGACTGGGCGCAGGCCACCAAGGTGGGCTATTCGCTGCTGCTGTCGCCGATGGTCGGCTTCGGCTGCGCTGCCCTGCTTCTGCTGGCGCTGCGCGCCTTCGTGAAGAACCGCGCACTGTATGAAGAGCCCAAGGGCAGCGAGCCGCCGCCGTGGTGGATCCGCGGCCTGCTGATCCTGACCTGCACGGGCGTGTCGTTCGCGCACGGCTCCAATGACGGCCAGAAGGGCATGGGACTGATCATGCTGATCCTCGTGGGCACGGTGCCGATGGCCTATGCGCTGAACCGCGCGATGCCCGCCAACGAGACCGTGAAGTTCGTGGCCGTGGCCGAGATGGCGCAGAACGCGCTGAACCGCAGCGTGCCCGGTTCTCTGCCCGCGCAGCAGGCGGCGCCGCAACCCGCCGCTGCGCGCGAGACGCTTTCCACTTACGTGCGCACGCGCGAGTTCAGTCCCGCGGTGGTGCCCGCGCTGGCCGCGACCGCGGGCAGCATCGGCGAGCAGGTGCGCAGGCACGGTTCGCTCGCAGCGGTGCCGGCCGAGGCCGTCGCCAACGTGCGCAACGACATGTACCTGGCCTCCGAAGCCATCCGCCACCTCGACAAGAGCGGCGCCGCCAGGTTCGACGGCGAGACGAAGCTGCGCGTGGGCGCGTTCCGCCAGGAGCTGGACGATGCGACGCGCTTCATCCCGCTGTGGGTCAAGGTTGCGGTCGCCATCGCATTGGGGCTGGGCACGATGATCGGCTGGAAGCGCATCGTGGTCACGGTGGGCGAGAAGATCGGCAAGACGCACCTGAGCTACGCGCAAGGCGCCTCGGCCGAGGTGGTGGCGATGATCACCATCGGTGCGGCCGACATGTACGGGCTGCCTGTGTCCACCACGCACGTGCTGTCCTCCGGCGTGGCCGGCACCATGACGGCAAGCGGCTCGGGCCTGCAGATGTCCACGCTGCGCAACCTCGCACTGGCCTGGGTGCTCACGCTGCCGGTGGCGATGCTGCTGTCGGGGTCGCTCTACTGGCTGTTCATCCGCATCTTCTGACCACGCATCTTGTCGGCACTCCATGACCTCGCCGCCCAGTCCTATGGCGGCGACGAAGCCGGGCTGATCTCCGGTTACCTCTTCGACGCCTCGGCAGCGGAGCCCGCGCGGGCCATCGACTCGGCGCAAGCCGCCGCATGGCTGGCCGAAGAGCGCGACCGTGAATGCACCGAGGAAAACCCCGCGTACGTCTGGCTCCATTTCAACCTGAGCCACGCGCATGCGGAGCGCTGGCTGTTGCGGCACGCGAACCTCTCCGACACTTTCTACGAGACGCTGCACGAAGGCCTGCCCTCCACGCGCATCGAGCGCGACGACGATTCGCTGATCGCCGTCATCAACGACGTGCATTTCGAGTTCAGCTTCGAGCCCTCGGACATCTCCACGCTGTGGATCAGCGTGGGCCCGCGCCTCGTGGTCACGGCGCGCACCAAGCCGCTGCGCTCGGTCGACACGCTGCGCACGGCCGTGAAGGCGGGCGACGCGCCGCGCTCGAGCACCGAGCTGCTCGAGCACCTGCTGCGTGCGCAGGCCGATGTGCTGGTGAAGATCGTGCGCGGCGTCACCTCGCGCATCGACCGCATCGAGGACGAGTTGCTCGCCGGCCGCCTCGACCACAAGCGCGCGCGGCTCGGCGTGCTGCGCCGGCTGCTGGTGCGGCTGCAGCGGCTGCTGGCGCCGGAGCCGGCCGCGCTGTTCCGCCTGCTGCAGGGGCCTCCGGGCTGGATGTCCGAGCCCGACGCGCAGGCGCTGCGCGGCTCGACCGAGGAGTTCTCGGTGGTGCTGCGCGACATGCAGGCGCTGCAGGAGCGCATCAAGCTGCTGCAGGAAGAGATCGCCGCCAACGTCAACGAGGACAACAACCGCAGCCTGTTCGTGCTGACGGTGGTCACGGTGCTGGCACTGCCGATCAACATCCTGGCGGGCCTGTTCGGCATGAACGTGGGCGGCATTCCGCTGGCGGACCACAAGCACGGCTTCTGGATCGTGGTGGCGATCGTCGCGAGCTTCACCGCGGTGGCGGCCTGGGCGGCTTTCCGCAAGAAGCGCTGAGCCCCATGCCACGGCGCAGTAATGCTATTTATTTAGTAGCGTCTCGCGCAGCATCCATGCGCCCGCATCGATGTTCCAGACCCCCTAGAATGGCGGGGTGTCCTCCATCCTCAATGCCGATCTTCACTGCCACTCCGTGGTCTCCGACGGCACGCTGACGCCCGAAGAACTGGCCGCGCGCGCAGCCGCCAACGGGGTCGAACTCTGGGCCCTCACCGACCACGACGAGGTCGGCGGCCAGCATCGCGCCGCCGCCGCGGCCCGTGCCAACGGCATGCGCTACCTCACCGGCACCGAGATCTCCGTGACCTTCGCGGGCGAAACGGTGCACATCGTCGGCTTGGGCTTCGATGCCGACGACGCGGCCATGTCGCAAGGCCTCTACGACACGCGCGGGGGCCGCGGCAAGCGCGCACAGGAAATGTCCGAGGGGCTGGCCAAGGTCGGCATCCACGGCGCGTACGAAGGTGCGCTCAAGTTCGTCGGCAACCCCGAACTCATTTCGCGCACGCACTTCGCGCGCTTCCTCGTCGAGAAGGGCCACTGCCGCGACACGCCCGAGGTGTTCCGCAAGTTCCTCACCGAAGGCAAGCCCGGCTACGTGCCGCACCGCTGGGCCACGCTGAAGGACGCGGTGCAATGGATCACCGGCGCCAAGGGCATGGCCGTGATCGCGCACCCGGGCCGCTACAAGTTCACGGCCAACGAGGAGTACGCGCTGTTCCTCGAATTCAAGGCGCACGGTGGCAAGGCGATCGAGGTCGTCACCGGCAGCCACACGCCGGCCGAGTTCGTCGAGTACGCCGACAAGGCGCTCGAGTTCGATTTCGCCGCCTCGCGCGGCAGCGATTTCCACAGCCCCGACGAGAGCCACTGCGACCTCGGCAAGCTGCCGCCGTTGCCCGGTGCGCTCACTCCTGTGTGGGAACTGCTCGGCGATCGCATCCAGCAGTGAGGCAGAGTTCCGGGCCCGGTATCGACAACGCGGCTACCGTTGCGCTGGCGAATGCGCGCGTGGCGCAGCAGCGCAGCCGCAGCAAGGAATCGGAACGCATCCTCGCGGGCATCGGCATGGTGCTGGTCGCGAGCGCCTGCTTCGCCACGCTCGACACTGCCACCAAGTTCTCGACCATCGGCGTGCCCATCTTGATGGCCGTCTGGTTTCGCTATGCCTTCCAGGCCGTGGCAACCACGGCGGTGCTGCTCCCGTTGCACGGCACGGCGCTGCTGCGCACGCGGCACCCGCGCTACCAGTTGCTGCGCGGCGCATTGCTGCTGGTGTCGAGCACGCTGGCCTTCCTGAGCCTGCGCTACATGCCGCTGGCCGAGTTCACTTCGATCGTGCTGATCGCGCCGCTGGTGATCACGCTGTTGGCGGCCACCGTGCTCAAGGAGCAGGTCTCGCCGCTGCGCTGGATGCTGGTGGCGGGCGGCTTCATCGGCACGCTCGTCATCCTGCGCCCGGGCGGCGAGGCCTTTGGCTGGGCGGTCCTGCTGCCCATCGGGCTGGTGCTGACCAACGCGTGGTTCCAGGTGCTCACGAGCAAACTGGCGCAGACCGAGAACCCGCTCACCATGCACTTCTACACAGGCTGGGTCGGCACGCTGCTCGCGTCGTTCGCGCTGCCTTTCGTATGGGCCGCCCTGCCTTCCTGGCAATGGTGGGCGCTGCTGTGCCTGATGGGCTTCATGGGCACGGTGGGCCACTTCATCCTGATCCTGGCTTACCAGCGCGCGCCGGCGTCCACGCTCACGCCGTACCTCTATGCCCAGATCGCCTTTGCCATGCTGGGCGGCTGGCTCGTTTTTTCACAGATGCCCGACCGCTATTCGCTCATCGGCATGGCGCTGATCGCGGTCTGCGGCGCGGCCGGTGCGTGGCTCACGGTGCGCGAGCGCCGCGTGCCCATCGAACCCGCCGAATCCTGATCAGGAGATCTTTCCCTCATGGCCCAGTACTTCGAAGTCCACCCCGAGAACCCGCAGCAGCGGCTGCTGAAGCAGGCCGCCACGCTGCTGGCGCGCGGCGAGATCGTGGCCGTGCCCACCGACTCCAGCTACGCGCTGGCCTGCCACCTCGACGACAAGGACGCGGTCGACCAGCTGCGCCGCATCCGCCAGGTCGACGAGAAGCACCACCTCACGCTGCTGTGCCGCGACCTGAGCGAGCTGGCCAACTACGCACGCGTCGACAACAAGCAGTACCGCCTGCTGAAGGCGGCCACGCCCGGCCCCTACACCTTCCTGCTCGAAGCGACCAAGGAAGTGCCGCGCCGCGTGAGCCATCCGCAGCGCAAGACCATCGGCCTGCGCGTGCCCGACCACAAGGTGTTGCTGGAGCTGCTGTCGCTGCACGGCGCGCCGCTGCTGGCCACCACGCTGATCGCTCCCGGCGAGACCGATGCGCTGAACGACGCGCAGACCATCCGCGAGCGCTTCGAGAAGCAGATCGCCGCGGTCATCGATGCCGGCGCCTGCCCTTCGCAGCCGACCACCGTGGTCGACCTCACGCCCATGGGCACGGGCGACGACCCGGTCGTGGTGCGTCAGGGACGCGGTGCATTGGCCGTGCTCGGCCTCTGAAATCGGGCTGATAACCACTCCCATCTGACACAATCGCCCAGTGGATTCCAACCTGATACAGACCATCCTGATCTACGCGCTGCCGGTGATCTTCGCGATCACAGTGCACGAGGCGGCACACGGGTATGTGGCACGCCATTTCGGCGACAACACGGCCGAGGTCATGGGACGCGTCACCCTCAACCCGATGAAGCACATCGATCCCATCGGGACCATCCTGATGCCGTTGATGCTGTACTTCGCGACCTCGGGCGCCTTCCTGTTCGGCTATGCCAAGCCGGTGCCGGTCAACTTCGGGCGGCTGCACCATCCGAAGCGCGACATGATCTGGGTGGCGCTGGCCGGGCCGATGTCGAACTTCATTCAGGCCTTGCTTTGGACGCTGGTTTGGGCGTCGCTCAAGCTTCTCGATATCGATGAGGAATTCTTTCGCGAGATGGCGGAAGCCGGCATCCGGGTCAATCTCGTCATGTGCGCCTTGAACCTGTTCCCGCTACCGCCGCTCGATGGTGGGCGCGTGCTCGCCGGCTTGCTGCCAAATGGGCCCGCACAGAATTTCATGGCCCGCATTGAACCTTTTGGCTTCTTTATTGTGATGGGATTGATCATTGCAAGAATCCTGGACACCTTCTGGATGCGGCCATTGATGACCCTTGGCTACGACTTCATCAATCTCCTTCTTTCTCCGCTGCGTTAAGTTCTTCGTCAAATGGCCTCGTCTTCCAAAGCTTCCTTGCGCGTCCTGACCGGCATCACGCCCTCGGGCACGCCGCACCTCGGCAACTACGTCGGCTCGATCCGCCACTCGGTGCGGCAAAGCGTCGCGCCCGGCGTGCAGAGCTTCTTCTTCCTGGCCGACTACCACGCGCTCATCAAGGTACAGGAGCCGGCGCTGATCCAGCGCTCCACCCTCGAGATTGCCGCCAGCTGGCTGGCCTGCGGGCTCGACCCCGAGCGCGTCACCTTCTACCGCCAGTCGGACATCGTCGAGATCCCCGAGCTGACCTGGTTCCTCACCTGCGTGACCGGCAAGGGCGTGCTCAACCGCGCGCATGCCTACAAGGCGCAGCTCGACAAGAACGTGGCCAAGGGCGAGGACCCCGACGCCGACGTGACGGCCGGCCTCTTCATGTACCCGGTGCTCATGGGCGCCGACATCCTGATGTTCAACGCCCACAAGGTGCCCGTGGGCCGCGACCAGGTGCAGCACATCGAGATGGCGCGCGACATGGCGCAGCGCTTCAACCACCAGTACGGCGAGCACTTCACGCTGCCCGAAGCCGAGATCGACGACGCCGTCGCCACCCTGCCCGGCCTCGACGGCCGCAAGATGAGCAAGAGCTACGGCAACACGATCCCGCTGTTCGCACCGCGTGCACAGCTGCAAAAGCAGATTGCCAGCATCGTGACCGACTCGCGCGCGCCCGGCGAGCCCAAGGACACCGAAGGCTCGGCACTGTTCCAGATCTACCAGGCCTTCGCCAGCGCCGAGGAAACCGAGACGCTGCGCAAGGCGTACGCCGGCGGCATCGGCTGGGGCGACGCCAAGCAGTTGCTGTTCGAGCGCATCGACCAGGAAGTGGCGCCGCTGCGCGCACGCTACGACGCGCTCATGAACGACCCGGCCCAAATCGAGCGCATCCTGCTCTCCGGCGCCGCGAAGGCGCAGGCCCTGTCGAAGCCCTTCATGGCCAGCCTGCGCCATGCGGTCGGCCTGCGCAATCTCGCGGCCGGCAAGGACACCGGGCAAGCCCGGGCGGCCAAGGTCGCGAAGCCCAGTTTCAAGCAGTACCGCGAGAAGGCGGACGGGCTGTTCTATTTCAAGCTGTTGGATGCGCGCGGCGAAACCCTGCTGCAGAGCCGTGGATTCGCATCGCCGCAGGAAGCGGGCCGTACCATCGCGCTCTTGCAGACGCAGCGCGGCGAAGCGCTGGCCGCGCTGGCCGGCCAGCTGGAACCCATCGGAACAGAAGAAACACGCGCCGTCACCGAGGCGCTTGAGGCATTGGCGGAGGCAACACCCACGACCAGCGGGAGTTGATCCGGCAAACCCATCGGCTTACCTGCCGGTGAGCAGGACGAGAGAAGACGGTGCGATCACAAAGGAAGAAAACATGAGCATTTATGTCATCGACGACCACCCCCTGATGCGCGACGCGATCGTGATGGTCTTGCGGCGCTTGCGCCCGGCCGAGAACATCGTCGAGCTCGAGCGCCTCGACAAGCTCGCGGGCTCTGTGCAGCAGCGTGGCGCGCCGACCCTCTTCTGCCTGGACCTGAAGCTCCCGGACACCAATGGCGTGTCGGGCGTGATCGCGGTCAAGCAGGTCTATCCGAACGTGCCGATCGCCGTGTATTCGGCAGCGCCGTCCGCGGACATGGAGGACGCCTGCATCGAGGCCGGCGCCGACACCTACATCGAGAAGTCGGCCAGCTCCAACGAGCTGGCCGCGGCGTTGCGCGGCCTGCTGATGGCAGGCTCGGAAGACGAAGCCGACGAGATGCCGGCCGCCAACAGCGGCAAGCTCTCGAAGCGGCAGACGCAGCTGATCGCCATGCTCGACAAGGGCATGAGCAACCGCGACATCGCCACCGACCTGGAGATCAGCGAGCACACGGTGAAGGTGCACCTGTGGCGCCTGTTCCGCAGGCTGGGCGTGAAGAGCCGTACGCAGGCGCTGCACTACGCGCGCACGAACGGTTTGCTATCTGGTTAACCCCCCTCGGGGTTTCTGGAAATGAAAAACCGCGCATCAGCGCGGTTTTTTTATGGGCGGCGCAAGAGCACCGGAGGACGATTGCTCAACCACCCGACGCACTCACCCGCGCCTGCGCCACCGCCTCGTCGGCGTCGTGCAGCGCCACCCGGAACACGCTGCCGCGGCCCAGGCGCGAACGCACGCTGACAGGGTGGCCCAGCACGTGCGACAGCCGCGCAACGATGGCCAGCCCGAGGCCGAAGCCGTCGGAGGTGCCGGCATGGTCCGCCACCTTGTAGAACTCAAGGAACACGTCGCGCAGATGCTCGGGCGCGATGCCGATGCCGGTGTCCCACACCTCCACGCGCAGGCCGTCGCGCGTCTGCCGCGCGGCCAGCAGCACGCCGCCTTCCGTCGTGTACTTGATCGCGTTGGCCAGCAGGTTGCCGATCATGCGGCGCACGCGGATCGGGTCGGTCAGGAACGAGCCCTCGCATGCGTGCACGCGGAAGTCCAGTCCGCGGCTCTCGGCTACCGGGCGGTATTGCAGTTCGAGGTCGTGCAGCAGCTCGGACATGTCGACCCGCTCGACGTGCAGGCGCACCTGGCCCGAATCGATGCGCGCCAGGTCGAACATCGAGTCGAACAGTGCATTCACTGCGTGCGTGGCGCGCACGATCTTGGGCGCGAGCTCCAGCACCAGTTCAGGCTCGTTGCGCAGCCAATCTGCGTACAACGAAAGTGCCAGCACCGGCTGGCGCATGTCGTGCGCAGCGCTGGCCAGGAAGCGGTTCTTCATGGCCACGGCCGATACCGCCGCCTGCCGCTGCTGGGTCAGCGACTTGATCAGGATATGGTTATGGAACAACAGCTCCAGGCTGTTGCGCGCCGTCTCGTGAATGTGCCGCCCCGCCCGCAGCAGCAGGAACCAGTGCAGCACCGGCAGCACCGGCATCAGGTAGCCGAACTGGAACTGCGGATGCTGCAGGGTGATCGAGGCCAGGCGCAGCAACACCGCGCCCAGCATCGTGATGAACAGCGTGTTGACGTAGCGCTTGAGCAGCGGTGGATGCAGCGCCAGCCCGTTGAGCGGAAAGGTGCCCACGCCAGCCACGATGAGCCAGCTCATGAACTGGTTGACCTGCGGCGTGCGCTCGAAGAACAGCAGCACCGAGAGGCCCCACACCACCGCGCTGGTGCTCCAGACGAAGCCATAGCGTTCGGTGAACTGCTGCTGCGCCGCCGCACTGCGCCCGGCATAGCGCACCGCGTAGACCTGTGCGCCCCAGGCGCGGCAAGCGGTGGCGAGCAAGCCTGCCACCAGCCAGGTGAGCAGTTCCCAGCGGGGCACGTAGGCCCAGCTCAGGCCGACCATTGCCGGCATCAGCGCACCCGAAACGAAATACGAGCCCTTCGCAGAGCGCATGAGGCTGCGAATGAGTTCGCCGCGCACCCATGATTCGGCTTCGTCGGCCGAAGCCGGGGCGGGGGTCATGCTGGCGATCGACGCATTGGCCATAAGACCGGGGATCTTAACGGGCCGCCCAACATCGTTTCACCAGGTAACCTTCGAAAACGGCGCCCGCCGATCCGGACCTTAAGCAGGAAGGATTCATGCCCTGCCGGCGGGCGGGGTGGGCACAGGCACCCCGGCTAACATGGCATCTGCTTGTGCAACCCGAACCCCATGCTGAACAACCTGACCCCCTTCCTCATCCACTGGGCCATCACCGCCCTCTCTCTGTGGGTGGCCAGCCACCTCTTTCGCGGGCTCAAGTTCGACAGCACCGGCGCGCTGGTGGTCTCGGCGCTGCTGCTGGGCCTGGCCAACGCGATCGTCAAGCCGCTGCTGATCGTGCTCACGCTGCCGCTGACGCTGGTGACCTTCGGGCTCTTCCTGCTGGTCATCAACGCGCTGATGATCCTGCTGGTGGCCGCGCTGGTGAAAGGCTTCCGGGTGTCGGGCTTCTGGACCGCGCTGTTCGCGAGCATCTTCATCTCGCTGCTGAGCATCTTCATCGGCTCGTTCGTCACGGGCAGCGACCCGACCGAGAAGGTGCAGATGCCGCAGAGCGGCAACTGGCTCTGAGCGCCTTCGCGCTCAGGCGGAAGACATCGAGCGACGCGCCCTACTTGCCCCACACGGCCTTGTACTTGTCGCGATACCCGTTGTCCGGATCGAACACATTCTTCGGCCCGCCGTCCTTGCCCACGTTGCCCACGGTCACGAGGTGCACCCTGGGCACGTAGCCCGACCACTTCTCCTTGGCGAAGGCGCGGTTGAGTTCGTCGACGATCTGCCAGCCCTGCATGTTCAGCGGCTCGGGCACGGTGCCGGCCTGGAAGCGCTGCGTGCGGATGCGCTGGTACGCGGCCTCGGAGCCGTCGCCGGCCGACACCGCCTTTGGGTTGCCGTCGCCCTTCTTGCCGGCCGCCGTGAGCGACGGGCCCATGAAGTCGAAGTACAGGTCGTTGATGGCCAGTGAGTGCGTCCACTTGTCGCCGAAGCGCTGCAGCAGCGAGGTGGTGAGCTGCGGCATGCGGGTGGAGCTTTCGGCGATCGGGCTGTCCTCGAAGCTCAGCACGGTGCAGCCGCCGCACTTCTTGATGACGGCCTCCATGGCGCGCGCCTTGTAGAGCGCAATCGCGTACTGCGAGTCGGTGAAGATCACCACGCCGGCCTTGCCGTTCGAATCGGCCACCACCCACGAGGCGGCGACGTCGGCCACGTCGTCGGTCACCGTGGTCACGTTGGCGAAGAGGCCCGCCTTCTCGTTGGGGCCAGGCTGCTCGCCCGAGTGCCAGCCGACCAGCGGAATGCCCGACTTGGCCGCGCCCGAGAACGCGGCCTTCTGCTCGGTGGTGTCGAAGCCGCCGACCACGATGCCGGCCGGCTTCACGGCCAACGCCTGGTTGAGCGCGGCGGTGCGGCCGCTCACAGTGCCCTGCCCGTCGATGACGCGCACCGTCCAGCCGATGGCGCGTGCCGCTTCTTCCACACCCTTGCTGACACCGACGATGCCGCCGTTCTTCATGTCGCCCGCGACGAAGACGATGGTCTTGCCGGCGGCGGCCTTCGGGCCGGCGGTGGGGCCGTCCCATTTCTCCTTGGTCATGGTCGCGACCTCGACCTTCTGTTTCGCCGCTGCGAGAAAGTCATCGGCCATCGCCTTGTGCGCCAGCGTGGCGGCGCACAGGGCCAGCACGGCGGCGGCCGCGCGTGCGTGAACACTCTTCTTCATGCTTTGTCTCCGGTGGTTGTGATGGGAACGGACTGCACGTGGTCGAGCTGGCGCTCGGCGATGCGCCGCTTGATCGAGCGGTTACGCCGCTGCTGCGCCCAGCCCGCGATGCCGATGGACACCAGCAGCGTCAGGCCGTTGAACAGCGGCTCCACATAGAAGGCGCCGCCGAACTGCTGGATGCCCGAGATGCCGATGGCAAGAATGGCCACGCCGACCAGCGTGCCCCACACGTTCACGCGGCCGGGCCGGATGGTGGTGGAGCCGAGGAAGGCGCCGACCAGCGCCGGCAGCAGGAATTCGAGCCCCACGCTCGCCTGCCCGATCTGCAGCCGCGATGCGAGCAGCACGCCCGCGAAGCCCGACAGCAGCCCCGACGCGACGAACGCGCCCATCACATGCCTGCGCACCGAAATGCCGTTGAGCTGCGCCGCCTTCGGGTTCGCGCCGATCACGTACAGCGCGCGGCCCAGCGGCGTGAATTCGGTGACCACCCACAGCGTGAGGCTCACCGCGAGCACGTAGAACGCGCCCACCGGCAGCCCCAGCAGGCTGCCACCCGCGATGCCGACGAAACCATCGGGCAGTTCGCCCACCACCTGCCGACCGCCGCTGTGCCACATGGCCACCGCGTAGATCACGGTGCCGGTGCCCAGCGTGGCGATGAACGAATCGATCTGCGCGAGCTCGACCAAGAGCCCGTTGAGCACGCCGAACAGCGCAGCGCACAGCAGCACGACGAGCACCGCCGCCGGCCACGGCAGGCCGAGCTGCGTCTGCAGGCTGATCGCGAGGATGTGCCACAGCACGATGCCGTAGCCCACCGTGAGATCGATCTTGCCGGTGATCATCGGGATGGTCGCGGCCAGCGCCAGCAGCGCGATCACCGACTTGTCGGCCAGGATCGCGCGCAGGTTGAACAGTGTCGGGAAGGTGTCGGGCAGCAGCAGCGAGAACAGCAGCGCCAGCGCCACCATCAGCACCACCAGCCCGTAGACCGGCATCGCGCGGCCGATGCCCTGCGCGAGGGAGATGGTTTCGCCGTCGAGGGACTTGTCGGGCTCCAGCGCCGTGGACTTGATCGAACTGCTCATGCTGATATTTCCTCGCGCGTTGCCGCGCCTGCTGCCAATGCCAGGAGTCTTTCAACCGTGATCGCCTCGCCCGCGAGTTCGGCGGCGATCAGGCCGTCGCGGAACACGAGCACGCGCGTGCACACGGTCGCGATTTCCTCGAAGTCGGTGGAGACGACGATCAGCGCCGTGCCGGCCTCGGCGCGCTCGCGCAGCACGCCGTAGATCTGCCGCTTGGCGCCGACGTCCACGCCGGCGGTGGGCTCCTCGAGCACCACAAGCGGCTTGTCGAGATGGAACCAGCGCGCCAGCACCACCTTCTGCTGGTTGCCGCCGGAGAGCTGCTGCACTTCGGCCGAAGGCGCGGGTGGGTTGATGTCGAAGCGCTGGATGAGCGAGAGCGCGTGGCCGTTCTCGCGGCGCGGGCGGTCGAAGGCCAGGCCGCGGTCGCCGTGCAGCGCCGCGTTGGGGAAGAGGTTCTCGAGCACGGTCATCGAGCCGGCGAGGTTTTCCTCGAGGCGTTCACCCGCGACGTAGGCCACGCCCGCTCGAATCGCGTCGGCCGGGCAAGTGAAATCGCATGCATTGCCGAGCAGCTGCATGCGGCCGGCCGACAACGGCTCGCGGCCGAAGATCGCGCGGCTGATGGCCTCGTGGCCCGCACCGCGCAGGCCGACGAGGCCCAGCACCTCGCCGCGGTGCACCGCCAAGCTCAGCGGGCCGGCGTTGCCGCTGGCCGCACCGTCGAGCTGCAGCACGGGCTCGCGCCGCGCCGGGGCCTTCGCCTTCTGCACCGAAGCCGACAGCGCCTTGCCCACGATGAGCCCGACGAGCTCGCCTTCGTTCGTCTGCGTCGTGGTCTTCACGGCCACCAGCTTGCCGTCGCGCATCACGGCCGCGCGATCGGAAATGGCCATCACCTCGTCGAGCCGGTGCGACACGTACAGCATCGCCATGCCCTGGCGGCGCAGTTCGCGCAGCACGCCGAACATGCGCTCCACGTCGCTCATCGGCAGACTGGCCGAGGGCTCGTCGAGCACCAGCAGCCGCGCCTTTACTTCGAGCGCGCGGCCGATGGCGAGCAGCGATTTCTCGGCGCGCGTAAGAGAGAACACGCGGCGGCCGGGGTCGATGTCGCAGCCCACGCGCGCCATCACGCGGCGCGCCGTGTCGTTCGCGGCCTTCCAGTCGATGAGGCCGAAGCGGCGCGGGTAGCCGGTGCCCAGGCCCACGTTCTCGGCGACCGTCATCCATTCAACGAGGCCGAGGTCCTGGTGGATGAAGGCCACGGGCTGCTCGCGCCGGTCGCTGCGCCGCCAGTCGGCCTGTGGCTTGCCGTCGAAAAGAATCTCGCCCTGGTCGGCGAGATGGATGCCGGCGAGCAGCTTGATGAGCGTCGACTTGCCCGCGCCGTTCTCGCCGAGCAGCGCGAGGATTTCTCCGGCGCGCACGTCGAGCGTGACGCTGTCGACGGCCTGCGTGCCGCCGAAGCGCTTGCTGATCGACTGGAACTGCAGCAGTGGAGAAGCGGTGCTCATGCGCCGGCCGCCCCGCGGGTGTTCAGGCGGATGCGGTAGAGCGAGGTCGAGGCGCACACGTACAGCTCGTTGCCGTCGCTGCCGCCAAAGGTCAGGTTGCCCACCTTCTCCGGCACCGCGATGCGCGCCACGCGCGTGCCGTCGGGGTGGTAGACCTGCACGCTGTCGGCGCTGCTCGTGTAGACGAAGCCGTGCACGTCGACGCGAAAGCCGTCCGCGAGCCCCGGCTCCACGACCGCGAACACGCGCGGGTTGCCGAGGTCCTGCCCGCCGATCACGTCGAAGGCGACGATGTGGTGGTGCCCCGAACCGTCGGTGCGCAACGCGGCCGACGTGTCGCTCACGTAGAGCAGGCTTTCGTCGGGCGAGAAGGCCAGGCCGTTGGGCTCCTCGACGAAGTCGCTCACCGAGCGCAGCGCGCCGCTCGCGGGATCGAAGCGGAACACGTGGTTGCGGCCCAACTCGCTTTGTGCCTTGTGCCCTTCATGGTCGGACACGATGCCGTACGGCGGATCGGTGAACCAGATGCTGCCGTCGCGCTTCACGACGATGTCGTTGGGCGAGTTGAGGCGGCGGCCCTGGTAGCGGTCGACCACGACCTCGTCGTCCAGAGGCAGCAGCCCCGAGCCGAAGCGCGTGCGCACGATGGCACGCCGGCCGTGCGAGCAGTGCAGCAGGGAGCCATCGGCTTCGCGCGTGTGGCCGTTGGTGAACTCCACGCCCTCGCGCCACACGCTCATGCCGGCCTCGGCATGCCAGCGCAGCATGCGGTTGTTGGGGATGTCGCTCCACAGCACCGCACTGTCTTCGCGCATCCACACCGGGCCTTCGCTCCAGGCAGCGCCGGTGCACAGGCATTCGAGCGGGCCGGCATCGCGGGCGACGGAGGCAAAACGGGAGTCGAAGACTTCGATGGTCATGGCCACAGCGCTGGTCCCTGAAGTTGGGGTTCGCAGTGTGCACTCGAAAAGATACCGGTAACCTAGGTCTTTCCCGTACACCTATTGCGCCATCTTTCATTCTTATGGAATCGCAATTCGCTGTATTCTTTATGCATCGAACTCGGCGAATCAAAGGTTATCGGTATCAGATACCGTGTCGCATATCCTCGAACCCGCATTTCCGAGAGAGAGAAAGAAGAAGCCCTTGCCCTCAAACAAAGCCACCACCGCCCCCCTCGCCCGTCCTGCGACGATGGCCGACGTGGCCGCGCGCGTCGGCGTATCGAAGATGACGGTGTCGCGCGCGCTCAACCGGGGCGCGAGCAGCGACCGCGTGACCTCCGAGGCGCTGCGCCAGCGCATCCTGCAGGCCTGCGAGGAAATGGGCTACGTCATCGACCAGACGGCGCGCACCTTCTCCAGCAAGCGCTCGGGCTTCATCGCGGTGCTGATCCCCTCGCTCAACAACTCCAACTTTTCGGAAACCGCGCAGGGCATCACCGCGGCCGTCGAAGCGCGCGGCCTCCAGGTGCTGCTGGGCTACACCGACTACCGCGTGGAAACCGAAGAGCGCCTGCTGCGCGCCATGCTCGCGCGCCGGCCAGAGGGCGTGATCCTCACGGGCGGCTCGCACACGCCCGCCGCACGCGCGATGCTGCAGGCCGCCGGTGTGCCAGTGGTCGAGACCTGGGACCTGCCCGCCACGCCCATCGAGCACACGGTCGGCTTCTCGAACGCAGAGGCCGCGGCCTCGATGGTGCGGCATCTGCACGGCAAAGGCTACCGGCGCATCGCCTTCATCGGCGGCACCTCGAACCGCGACACGCGCGGCGCCGACCGCCAGCGCGGCTATGCGCAGGCGATCCGCGAACTGGGTCTGCCCGACGGCCACGTCATCAGCTTCGGCCAGCCGCCCATTTCGATGGCGCAAGGCGGCGAGGCGGTGGCGCAGCTGATCCGGCAATGGCCCGACGTGGATGCGGTGATCTGCGTGTCCGACCTCTCGGCCTTCGGCGCGCTGATGGAATGCCAGCGCCGCGGCTGGGACGTGCCGGGCCGCATCGCGATCGCGGGCTTCGGCGACTTCGAGGTGGCACGCGCCTGCCACCCGCGCATCACCACCGTGGCAGTGGATTGCGTGGGTATCGGCAAGGCGGCCGGAGAGCTGCTGCTGCGCGTGATCGACGGCACGCGCGAAGGGCATCGGCCGCCTGCGGAGACGGTGCTGATTCCGTTCCACATCGAGCAGCGGGAGAGTTCGTAGGCCCATGCCGGATTGGCTTTCGCTTCAACATGCCTACGACGATGCGGCCGATGTGCCGGCCCTGCTCACGCCACGGCTTCCACTTGCGCCCGCCCGCGTAGCGTTGAGTTTGGAAGAATGAGCGCCTGATCGGGGCAGCTCGGGCGCGGGCTGGCTGCCCCCGCTTTCCTGCGGGCGCACGGCGGAGCACGGTGAGGCAGCTACCATCGCCGAAAAATCAGGAGACGCTGCTGATCTGCATCGACCTGCTGGCCGCCATGGATGCCTGGGTCGAGAGGGGCACGGCGCCCGACCAGCTGGTCGCCACCCAGTCGGCGGCAGACGGCACCACCGCCATCGCCAGGCGCCCGGTCCGCGAGTTTCCGAAGTTCCCGCGCTACAACGGCACGGGCGACCCGAACAAGGCCGAGAGCTTTACCTGCTCTGCAACCTGAGGCCGGTCTTCTAGCCGTTCAGTACGAGAGACCCCTCCGGATACTGCCCGCACATGAATTCGACAAACGCGCGAACCTTCGGCGCGGGAAGTCGTCGCGATGTATGCAGGACCCAGAGCGCGACCTCCACGCCCGAAATCGAGAGCCTCGACATTCCGGCGACCATCCTTCGCCCCGCCTACTTCATGCGGCCTCGATGGCGCCGTCCTGGCTTGCCTACGACATGCGCTTGATGATGGCGGGGATTCAGAAGTTCGGCATGCATGGCGCGGACGGCGCAGCGGATCGCCTGCAGGCCATGCTCGGTCGTCCTCTGCGCAAATACACCGACTTCGTCAAGCAGGCCATTGCCGCGTCGTAGCCCGGCTTCGACCCGGTCGGAAACCTGTGGGGCATCGAAGAAGGCCAGACGAAAAGAACAGGAAGGTGGCGAACATGTTTCATGGTGGATGAGGCTCCGCAAGCGACTCTCAAAAAAACGATCAAGCCTTGCATCATGGTCCGGCCATGAGGCGACGTTCGATGCCTCCCGTCAGTTCGCCAGGAAGCGGACCTTACAGATCACACTCAGCTGGGCTTTGACCGACTCTTTCCGCCTGACGCGCCGAGCAATGCGTGCTCCGTCCCTGCAGCGATCTGGTCCGCGAAGGCGCCGTTCCCAACGGCACGCGCGAGCGTGACAGCGCCCGCCAGCGAAGAGAGCGCGGCGCATGCGGCTCCGATATCCCGTGGCGCACTGGGTGAGGCGGGGCCATCGACGATCGCCTGTGCAACGTCGCGCAAAGCCTTCTCAAACGTTGTACGGGAGGCTTCGTCCGATCGTGCCACTTCCGCCGGCATCGTCTGCAGCGTGCAGCTCTCTGACAGGTCACAGGTGCGCTTCGCGCTGAGGTAGAAGCGCACAAACTCCGCCCACCAAGCGCGTCCGTGCTTTTCTTGAAAGTACAGCACGCCACCTCGCAATTCGGCCATGCCTTGTGCGACCGACTCTCGGAATGCGTCAGCCTTTGAGTCGAAATGAACGTAGAAGGCACCCGATGTCAGGCCTGCTTCCTTCGCCAGGCCGTCCACCCCGATCCCGCCGAATCCAGCTTTGCGAAACCCGCGACCTGCGCCCTCCAGGATGCGCTGCCGCGTCTGCACCTTCTGTTCGGACCTTGACACGAGGAGCTCCTTCGACATGTGAAGTCGACGATTGTAGTTGTTCAAAACACGATCGTTATGTATTATCGAATAACGGTCGTTACTTGAAATGCCCTGCAGATCGCAGCGTGTGAGTCGACACCGTTCCTTCCACTTGGAGTACCCATGCCACTTACGCTCACCCTCACCGAAGGCGTTCTCCCCAAAGGCCAGGAGAAAGTCGCGTTCAGCCGCCTGTCCGATGCCATGCTCAAGTGGCACGGCCTGACAGGAAACAAGGCGTTGACGCCCAACATCGTTGGCTCGATTCACGTCTTGCCGAAGGAGCACACGTACTCCGGATCAAAGGAGGCCTCCGTGGCCTTCGTCGAATGGAAGGTTCCATCCTTCGCGTTCGCCAGTCGGGATGTGCAAGTCGGCTACATCGAAGAAGCCACGAGCATCATTCATGAGCTGTCTGGCGCGCACCACCCGAAGGAGCGCATATGGGTCAACGTGGTGCACGCGGTGGACGGGGCCTGGGGCATTGCCGGGATGGCCCTCACCAATGCGCAGCTCGGCGAAGGGGCCGCTTCGTCCTGACACATCCGCGGGGCAGCAACACGGTCTCCCGGAGCGGTGCGGACCTTGTCGTAGCCCCGTGCACATCCAACTACGCCATCATGCAACTCTCGAACTATCTGTTCTTCACCACAACCTGCGATCAGGCTCTGTCTTTCTATACGCAATGCGGTCTAGGCTGTGTCGTCGAGGTGCTTCGCTACGGAGTCGATGGCATGCCCGTGAAGAACGAAGCCATGCGCGGCAAGGTCATGCACGCGAAGTTTGAGGGGCCAGGCCTGCTCTTCTATGCCTCAGACAACGAAGACGCTGAGCCGATGCGGGGCTCCGCGCACTTGCTCGCGATGGACGACCGAGATTCCACGGACAAGCTCTTCCTGGCTCTGGGTGCCGGCGGGACAATCACGACCCCTTTGGGCATCCAGTCCTGGGGCGACTACTACGGCAAATTGACCGATCGTTTCGGTGTTCAGTGGATGTTGAATTGCGCTGAGTGAGATCGTTGGCAGCGCACCTGTCGAGCACGGCCTTCTTGGTCAAGGTCTCCTTCGGAGCAAGCCGACGATCGGCAACGGCCCCAGTCGCCGGCAACCCTTCGGCTGCAGCCGGCGCAATGTGATCCGAACCCGTCATTCACTGTGGGCGGACTGGCGGCACATTTCGCTCCAAAATAATTGCCGCGTTCGGCCAGGAGCGGGCGTTCGGCAGATGACGTGACAAGATCCTGTCGACATTTAAGCCGCGGCTCCCACATCAAGGCGCGCTGCGGCGCAGGAACACATGCGTGGCTCGCTCGCCTGCCACCTGCCGTTCGCAGCGGTAGCCCAGCGCCGGCAGGTCCAGGCCTGCGAACAGCGCCTCGCCCTTACCCAGCAGCACTGGCCGTACGGCCAGGTGCAGTTCGTCGATCAGCCCGGCCTTCAAGTATTCGCGCACGGTGGCCACGCCGCCGCCCACGCGTACGTCGCGCGCACCCGCGGCGGCTTGCGCCAGCGCCAGCGCCTCATGGATGCCGCCAGTGACGAAGTGGAAGGTGGTTCCGCCCTGCAGCGTCAATGGCGCGCGGGCATGGTGGGTCAGCACGAAGACCGGCACGTGGTATGGGGGCTCGTCGCCCCACCAGCCTTTCCAGCTCTCGTCGGGCCAAGGACCGCGCACCGGCCCGAACATGTTGCGCCCGAGGATCCATGCACCTATTTCGGCGAAGCCTTGTTCGGCGATCTCGTTGTCGATGCCGATCTCGCCGTTGGCCTCGCCCGTCTTGTGCATCTGCTGCCAGACGCGCGTAGGAAAGAACCAGTCCATGAGTTCGGGACCGCGAACGCCAAGCGGGTTCTCCAGGCTCTGGTCCGGGCCGGCCGCGAAGCCGTCGAGCGAAACGCCGAAGCTGCGCACGAGCAATCGGGTCATGGAGCGTCTCCCAAAAAAACAGCCGCAGTTTAGCGCCGGCGGCGCCCAACGGGGGCAACAAGGCTGGTGGCAAAGTTCGCGAAGGAGAACGCGGCAGTGGAAATGACTGCAACGCTCGCTTCTCATCTTCGGCTGAGTCGCAGGAACGTTCTACCGGAACAGCCGCCCTTGAGCGCGCGCCCCGCAGAACTCTCTCAGCGCCCCACCGCTCCGCGCGCCAGAGTCTCCGACGGCCGCTCCCCAAAGCGTGCACGGTACTGCGCAGCGAAATGGCCCAGGTGCAGAAAGCCGTATTTCTCCGCGGCTTCACGTACGCCGCCGCCATTGCTTGCCGCCGACACGAGCAGCTCGGCCCGCACCCTGTCGAGCCTGAGCTCCCGCAGGAATTCCATCGGCCCCTGGTCCGCGTGCTGGCGAAACGCCAGCTGCAGCGCACGCGCGCTGCAACCGACTTCGCTGCATATGTCGGCCAGCGACAAGGGCTGATCGGCATGCGCCGCCATGAAATCCTGCGCCCTTCGCACGGCGCGCGGCAGCAGGCTGCGTTGCGCATCGCTGGCCAGGGCGCGCGAGTGATTGTGGCCGGCCGACATCAGCAGGCTGGACATCAGGTATTCCTCGGCGTGCTCTGCAAGGCGGCTGCCGGCCTGTAGCGCATTGCCGCTGGCTTCGAGCGTGAGCCGCAGGTAGTCGATGAAGTGCACCAGCGGCGCGAGCGCCGGGTTGTCGAGCGGCACGCCGAGGTCGAACACCAGCGCCTGCCGCACGGGCGCCTGCAGCATCGACTCGAGCCGCGACAGCAGCGCCGCCCGGGCCAGCCGCACGATCAGGTGCGGGCTGTCGTCGGCCCAGCGCATGGAGAGCGGCTCGGTCGGCGACGGCAGCGAGGCAAGGCTGGGCGTGGCGTCGATCCGCTGCGCACCGCAGCGGATTTCGGCGCCGCCGCGCAACGGAATCTGCAACAGGAAGAAATCCTGCAGATAGCCCGGCTCGATCTGCACGCCCGGGCCGTACTGCACGTAGTTGAGGCTCACGTCACGGTGCAGGCGCGCGCTGTGGTGGCAGGCGTCGAGCTCGGTGCGGGGCCGCAGCATGGTCAGGCCGTGCGGGCAGAACACGCGGGCCACGCTTTCGCGCGCCTCGTCCATGTCGTGGCTCTCGAACAATCGATAACGCTGCAGCGGCAGCCGGGGGGTCATGGCAGCGGTTTCCATGGGGCCAGGCCACCCTAGCAAAAAGCATCCCAGCCCACAATTCGGATCGCCCCTCGGCAAAAACATGCGCGCCAGGGACAGGGCCTGCGCTTGCGGGATGCGCCGGCGCCCCCTCGCCTCCTAAGGTACGACCCACGGGCCAACCCGGCCCGGTCGATCCACCAAGGAGAGCAAGCGTCATGTTCAAGGGACTCGAAGGCAGGAGCGCCATCGTTACCGGCGGCTCCACATTGATAGGGGCCGGCGTGGTGCGTGCACTGCACGCGGCCGGCGTGAAGGTCGTGATCGCGGACATCGACGCCGGCAACGGGCAGGCTCTGGCCGATTCGCTCGGCACCGGCGCGTGCTTCGTACACACCGACATCACCGACGACGCCCAGGTGGCGGCGTGCGTTGCACAGGCGGTGGAGCGGCACGGCGGCGTGCACTTCCTGATCAATCTCGCGTGCTCGTACTTGGACGACGGCTTCAAGTCGCCGCGCGCCGACTGGCTCACATCGTTCAACGTGAATGTGGCGAGCGCGGTGGCGATGCTGCAGGCGGTGCATCCGCACATGGCCGCGGCAGGCGGCGGCGCGGTGGTCAATTTCACGAGCATCTCGTCGCGCGTGGCGCAGACGGGGCGATGGCTCTACCCGGTCAGCAAGGCCGCGATGGCGCAGCTCACGCGCAACATGGCGATGGACCTTGCGCCCGACCGCATTCGCGTGAACAGCGTGTCGCCGGGCTGGACGTGGTCGGCCGTGATGGACCGGCTCAGCGGTGGCGACCGGGCCAAGACCAATCGCGTGGCCGCGCCCTATCACCTGCTGGGGCGCGTCGGCGATCCGGATGAGGTGGCGCAGGTGGTGCTGTTCCTGTGCTCGGACCACGCGAGCTTCGTGACCGGCGCCGACTACGCAGTGGACGGCGGCTACGCCGCCATGGGCCCGGAGCAGGCCGTGCCCGCCATTCCCAGGTTGATGGACTGACCGGCAAGCAAGCAAACAGACAAGGAGCAAGGCAATGAAGCGAATCGCAATCGTCGGCGCGGGCCAGTCGGGCCTGCAACTGGGGCTCGGCCTGCTGGGCGCGGGCTACGAGGTCACGATGTTCAGCAACCGCACGGGCGACGACATACGCAGCGGCAAGGTGATGTCGAGCCAGTGCATGTTCCACACCTCGCTGCAGATCGAGCGCGACCTGGGGCTGGACCATTGGGCGAAGGAATGCCCCACGGTGGACGGCATCGGCCTGGCCGTGCCGCATCCGGAGCAGAAGGGAGCCAAGGCCATCGACTGGGCGGCCCGGCTGAATTCGAGCGCGCAGTCGGTCGACCAGCGCGTGAAGATCCCGGCGTGGATGGCGGAGTTCCAGCGCAAGGGCGGCGAACTGGTCTTCAAGGACGCGGGCATCGACGAGCTCGAGACCTGCGCGCAAAGCCACGACCTCACGCTGGTGGCGAGCGGCAAGGGCGACATCTCGAAGCTGTTCGAGCGCGACGCCCACAAGTCGCCCTACGACAAGCCGCAGCGCGCGCTGGCGCTGACCTACGTGAAGGGCATGGCGCCGCGCGAGCCATTCTCGGCCGTCTGCTTCAACCTGATTCCCGGCGTCGGCGAGTACTTCGTGTTCCCTGCGCTGACCACCACGGGGCCCTGCGAGATCATGGTGTTCGAGGGCGTGCCCGGCGGGCCGATGGACTGCTGGGCGGACGTGAAGACGCCGCAGGAGCACCTCGCGCGCAGCAAGTGGATCGTCGACACCTTCACGCCGTGGGAGGCCGCGCGCTGCAGTGACATCGAGCTGACCGACGACAACGGCATCCTCGCAGGCCGCTTCGCGCCCACCGTGCGCAAGCCGGTGGCCACCCTGCCGTCGGGGCGCAAGGTACTGGGCCTGGCCGACGTGGTGGTGCTCAACGACCCGATCACCGGCCAGGGCTCGAACAACGCGGCCAAGTGCGCCGACTCTTACCTGAAGAGCATCCTCGCGCGCGGCGACGGTCCCGGCGATGCGGCGTGGATGCAGCAGACCTTCGACCGCTACTGGTTCGGCTACTCGCAATGGGTCACGCAGTGGACCAACATGCTGCTTGCGCCGCCACCGCCCCACGTGCTCAAGCTGCTCGGCAGCGCCGGTGCGATGCCGCCGCTGGCCAGCGCGATCGCCAACGGCTTCGACGATCCACGCACCTTCTTCCCGTGGTTCGCGGACCCGGTGGAGGCGGACCGCTACATCGAGACCTGGGCGGCCGCCGCCTGACGCGGGTACAGCGTATGACAAGACGCGTGGCCATCGTCGGCGCCGGGCAGTCCGGCATGCAAATCGCGCTGGGCCTGCAACGGGCCGGGCACGAGGTGACGGTTTTCTCGAACCGCACGGCGCGGGAGATCTTCGAAGGGCCGGTCATGTCCAGCCAGTGCATGTTCGAGACCGCGCTGCAGACCGAGCGCGAGCTCGGTCTGGACTTCTGGGCCGGTGAATGCCCGTGCGTGGAAGGCATCGGCATGACGGTGCGCAACCCGCAGGGTGGCAAGGCCATCGAATGGAGCGCAAGGCTCGACGGACCGGCGCAGTCGGTCGACCAGCGCATCAAGATCCCCGGATGGATGAATGCGTTCGAGCAGCGAGGCGGCCGCCTCGTGCTGCAGGACGTGGGGCTCGGCGAGCTGGATGCATGTGCGCAAACGCACGACCTCGTGGTCGTGGCCAGCGGCAAGGGCGAGATCTCGAAGCTGTTCGAGCGCGATGCCGAGCGCTCCCCGTTCGACGCACCGCAGCGCGTGCTGGCCCTCACCTACGTGAAGGGCATGCTGCCGGCGCAGCCGTATGCGCGGGTGTGCTTCAACCTGATTCCCGGCGTCGGCGAGTACTTCGTGTTCCCTGCGCTGACCACCACGGGGCCCTGCGAGATCATGGTGTTCGAAGGCGTGCCCGGCGGTCCTATGGATTGCTGGACGGACGTGAAGACACCGCAGGAGCACCTCGCGCGCAGCAAGTGGATCCTCGACACCTTCCTGCCCTGGGAAGCCGAGCGCTGCCGGCACATCGAACTGGCCGACGACAACGGCGTGCTCGTCGGCAGCTTCGCACCGACGGTGCGCAAGCCGGTGGCCACGCTGCCTTCCGGGCGCAAGGTGCTGGGCCTGGCCGACGTGGTGGTGCTCAACGACCCGATCACCGGGCAGGGCTCGAACAACGCGGCCAAGAGCGCCGACATCTGTCTCAAGCGCATCCTCGAGCACGGCGACGCGCCATTCGATGCCGAGTGGATGCAGCAGACCTTCGACCGCTACTGGGAAGGCTATGCACGCTGGGCCACCGCATGGACCCACAGCCTGCTCGCGCCGCCCCTGCCCCACGTGCACAAGCTGCTGCAGAGCGCCACGCACATGCCCCCGGTGGCGAGCACGCTGGTCAACGGCTTCGACGATCCGCGCACCTTCGCGCCTTGGTGGTTCGATGCCGCGGAGGCCGACCGCTTCCTGGAAGCCAGGGCCCGCGAGGCGGCAGTCGACCGGTTCGACCGCCGCGACTTCCGCAAGGCGCTGGGCCAGTTCTCGACCGGCGTGACCGTCATCACCACGCGCGCCATCGACGGGCGCCGCGTGGGCATGACGGCCAATTCGTTTTCATCGGTGTCGCTCGACCCGCCGCTGGTGCTGTGGAGCCTGGCCCGCAACGCACCGAGCGTGGCGGATTTCACCGGCGCCAGCCATTTCGCGATCAACGTGCTGGCGGCGCACCAGCATCACCTGTCGCGCCAGTTCTCGACGCCGCAGGCCGACAAGTTCGGCGGCGTGGATTGCTGCGAGGGCACGGCAGGCGTGCCGCTGCTCAACGACGTCATCGCACGATTCGTCTGCCGCAACGTGCGGCAGTACGATGGGGGCGACCACCTCATCTTCATCGGCGAAGTGGAGCGGTACGACCGCTTCGATGGCGAGCCGCTGGTCTTTCACTCGGGCTACTACCAGGTGACGACGCGGCACCCGGAATGTTTGCAATAGAACGCACACGGAGAACCACATGCAAGAGAAAGCTCAGGCTTCAGGCCACTACATCGAAATGAAAGCCGCCGACGGCAGCGGCACCTTCCGCGGCTACCTCGCGCTGCCTGCGGCGGGCACGGGCCCCGGCCTGGTGATCGCCCAGGAAATCTTCGGCATCAACCACACCATGCGCGAGGTGGCCGATTACTATGCCGAAGAAGGCTACGTGGCGCTGGTGCCCGACCTGTTCTGGCGGCAGGAGCCGGACGTGGAGCTCGGCTACAGCGAGGCCGACTGGCAGCGCGCCTTCGCGCTCTACGGCGGCTTCGACGAAGCCAAGGGCATGGAAGACATGCAGACCGCCATCGATGCGCTGCGCGCGCGCGCCGAGGTGCCCGGCAGGAAGGTCGGCGTGCTCGGCTTCTGCCTCGGCGGCAAGCTCGCGTACCTGGCTGCATGCCGCACCGACGCGGACGCGGCGGTCGGCTACTACGGCGTGGGCATCGACGCCGCGCTCGGCGAGGCCGACCGGATCAAGCGGCCGCTCACGCTGCACATCGCCGAGCTCGACAAGTTCTGTCCGCCCGAGGCGCGCGACCGCATCGTCGCCACGCTCAAGGGCCGCCCCGGCGTTTCCCTGTACGTGTATCCGGGCATGGACCACGCCTTCGCGCGCGCCGGCGGCGAGCACTTCCACAAGCCTTCTGCGCTGATGGCGCACGAGCGCAGCATCGCCACGCTGAAGGACGCCATCGGCCCGCACTACGACCTCTCGGCGCTGTGGGACAAGCACTGCGAATACGAGTTCGCCACGCGCAACGTCGACGACACGATGAGCACCATGGTGGCCGAGCCGTACGTCAACCACATTCCCACGATGACCGGCGGCGTGGGCTACAAGGCGCTGCATGCGTTCTATATGAACCACTTCGTCAACAGCAATCCGCCCGACACCTCTCTGGTGCCCATCTCGCGCACAGTGGGCGCCACGCAGGTGGTCGACGAGATGCTGTTCTGCTTCACGCACACCACCGAGATCCCATGGATGCTGCCGGGGGTCAAACCGACCGGAAAGCGCGTGGAGATACCGCTGCTCGCCGTCATCAAGTTCCGCGGCAACAAGCTCTATCATGAGCACATCTATTGGGACCAGGCCAGTGTGCTGGTGCAGGTCGGCCTGCTCGACGCCAAGCTGCTGCCGGTGGCGGGCATCGAGACGGCGCGCAAGCTGCTGGACGAGACGCTGCCGTCGAATACGTTGATGACGCGTCAGGGGGCGACCGGGGCTTGAAGGGGCGCCGCGGCACTTCATGCCTCACTGTGCAATGTCGGCTGCGATTTTCTCCAGCACCTCGCGCGGGCGTTCGGTGATCACGTCGCCGTGGCTCACCACGACACGCGCCAGCGCCGGTTCGGCGGCCCAGGCACGCAGTGCAGCCGCCAGCGCCGCATGGTCCTTGACGAACATCTTTTCGCCCACCCAGG
Organism: Variovorax sp. Varisp85; assembly: GCF_047304045.1. Classification (NCBI taxonomy): domain Bacteria; kingdom Pseudomonadati; phylum Pseudomonadota; class Betaproteobacteria; order Burkholderiales; family Comamonadaceae; genus Variovorax; species Variovorax sp. Varisp85. The sequence continues at coordinate 14,654 of NZ_JBGLYN010000048.1, read as the reverse complement.
GCATCTGCGGTTCCTTGACGCCAAAGCCCATGAGACGCGCCATCACCTTGGCGCCCAGGCCGTCGGGATGGTGCACGTTGGCAATGATGTCGTTGACGACCAGCGAGGTGCCGTCCGCGCGCCGGATGACCAGGGCGGCCTCCTTGTCGCCGACGCCCGGCACGGTCTGGAACGCCACGGTCGGGTCGTCGAGCACGTCCGTGATCGCATCCACCGGCGCGGCCTCGGCCACGGCTTCGCGCGCGCCGGGCGGGCAGACAACCTTCGCAGTCGGATAGCGCCGCTTCCAGGCCTTGAGATCGAGGCGGTGCGATGCGCCGGGCACGATCAGAAAGTCGACCGACCCCAGCGCTTCGAGCTGCGCCATCTGCGGCTCGCTCAGCGCAATGGCACTCCACACGGCGAGTCGCCGGCCCCGCAATGTGAGCACGGTCATCCGGCGTGGAAAATGGCCGAGCGGCATGACGATTTCGCCCGCCACGGTGTGCAAGCCTTCGCCGAGCATTTCAAGCGGGCCGTGCTTCTCGACCTTCCATTCGTCGTTGAGTCTAGACATCTGGATACCTCCGTTTTGTTGAACGTCGATATGCAGCAACCTGAGCCTGTGGCTCGCGCCGCGCCGCCGGCCTCTTGCGCCAGTTCACGTAGGAATAGCGATGCCCGAAACAACTTCCTTCAGGATTTCAGCGGAAGACCCCGTCAGGCCGCGACAGCCTCGGCGCCCGCATCCGCGAAATCGATCAGCACCTTCATCGCCTTCTGCCGGTCGCTCGCCAGCTCGAAGGCCTGGCGCGCCTGCAGCATCGGGAAGGTGTGCGTCACCACCGGCGACAGGTCGACGCGCCCTTCGTTGATGAGCCGCACCGCGAGCGCGAATTCCGCATGGAAGCGGAACGAGCCGCAGATGCTGAGTTCCTTGGCCACCACCATGTTCTGCGGAATGCTCACGTCGCCGCCCAGCCCCAGCTGCACGACCACGCCGCGCGGGCGCATCACCTCGAGCCCGTCGCGCAGCGCGCGCTCGTTGCCCGAGCATTCGAGCATCACGTCGAAGGTGCCTTTGTCGGCCGAATGGCGTGAAACCCAGGCCTTGTCCTGCGCGACGTTGATGACGTTGTCGGCGCCCATGGCGCGAGCGATGACCAGCGGCTCGTCGACCACGTCGGTAGCGGTGATCTCGGCCGCCCCGTGTGCGCGCGCTGCCGCGATGGCCAGCACGCCGATGGGCCCGCAACCCGACACCAACACCCGCTTGCCCAGCAGCGGGCCGGCGCGCGACACGCCGTGCAGCCCCACCGAGAACGGCTCGGCCAGCGCGGCCAGGCGCAGCGGCACGTGCTCGGCCACCTTCACGCACTGCGTGGCCTCGCACAGCAGCATGTTGCGGAACGCGCCCTGCACGTGCGGCGTGCGCATCGCGCTGCCATAGAAGCGCATGTCGAGGCACTGGTTGGGCAGGCCCTCGAGGCAGAACTTGCAGGCGCCACACGGACGGCTCGGGTTGACGGCCACCTTGTCGCCGATGCGCACGCTCTCCACGCCGGGCGCCACCGCCACCACGGTGCCGGCCACTTCATGGCCCAGCACCATCGGCTCCTTGATGCGCACGGTGCCAAAGCCGCCGTTGTGAAAGTAGTGCAGGTCGGAGCCGCAGATGCCGCCCATCCCGACCTTCACCAGCACCTGGCCCGGGCCGATCTCGCCGGCGTCCTGTTCGTCCAGGCGCAGATCGTCGGGGGCGTGGATCACGAGGCACATACAACGCAAACGCATGATGTTTCTTCCTTCAGGCAACGGGAGTGACCAGGGGCTGGCCCGCGAAGTGGGCTTCGAGGTTGCGGCGCACGAGTTCGCCCATGGCGCGGCGCGTCTGTTCGGTGCCGCTGCCATGGTGCGGGTGCAGCACCACGTTGTCGAGCGCGGCAAAGCGCGGGTCGATGCGCGGTTCGTTGAGGAACACGTCGAGCGCGGCGCCGGCAATGGCGCCCGCCTCCAGCGCCTGCAGCAGCGCGCCTTCGTCGACGGTGGTGCCGCGCGACACGTTCACCAGCCAGCCCTGCGGGCCCAGCGCCTGCAGCACTTCGGCATTGACGATGCCGCGCGTGGCTTCGCCACCGGGCAGGATGACGATGAGCACGTCGCACCAGTCGGCCATGGCGGGCAAGCTTGTGAAGTGACGATGCGGACTGTCTTGCTTCGGCGTGCGGCTGAAGTAGCCCAGCTCCACGTCGAAGCCCGAGAGCCGGCGCGCGATGGTGCTGCCGATGCGGCCGAAGCCCGCGATGCCGATGCGCTGGCCGAAGACGCGCGTGGTCAGCGGCATGCCGCCGTTGGCCCATGCGCCGCTGCGCACGAACCGGTCGCCCGCCGGAATGCGCCGCTGCAGCGCGAGCATGAGCCCCACGGCGAGATCGGCCACGTCGCCGTTGAGCACGTCGGGCGTATTGGTCACGCGGATGCCGCGCGCACGGCAGGCGGCGAGGTCGATGCCGTCGGTGCCCACGCCGTAGCAGGCGATCAGTTCCAGCTTCGGCAGTGAGGCGATCAGCTCGGCATTCGCGCCCAGTTCGCCACGCGTGGCGACCGCGCGGATGTGCGGCGCGTGCTCCGCAATGAAGGCCTGCCGGTCGGGCGCTTCCCACAGGCGGTGCAGCGTGTAGGCGGCCTGCATCGGCGCCATGTCCCATTCCGGGTAGGCGCCGGGCATCAGCACGTGCGGGGATGTAGCGGTAGCGGTCAAGCGGGTCTCTCCTGCGGATGTCGATTCAATCAGATACCGGTAACTTTAATCGCCAACATGAAATAACGCCAGCGCAGGTTTTACCCATTGACGACTACAAAAGATACCGGTAACTTATCCGGCTGTCATGGACCAGGAGCCTCCCTTGAAACTGTTCGACCTTTCCGGGCGCACCGCCCTCATCACCGGCTCCAGCAAGGGCATCGGCTTCGCGCTGGCCGCGGCGCTGGGCAACGCCGGGGCGCGCGTGGTGCTCAATGCACGCGACGCCGCGGCGCTCACCGCCGCCCGTGACGCCCTGCGCGCCAAGGGCATCGCGGCCGAGGCCATGGCCTTCGACGTGACCGACGCCGCCGCGGTGGAAGCGGGCGTGGCCGCCATCGAAGCCGACATCGGCGCCATCGACATCCTCGTCAACAACGCCGGCATGCAGCACCGCGGCGCGTTCGCCGAATTCCCGGTCGATGCCTGGCACAAGATAGTCACCACGAACATCGACAGCGTGTTCCTGGTCGGCCGCTTCGTGGCCCAGCGCATGATCGAGCGCAAGCGCGGCAAGATCATCAACGTGTGCTCGGTGCAGAGCGAGCTGGGCCGCCCGGGCATTGCGCCCTACGCCGCCACCAAGGGCGCGGTGAAGATGCTCACCAAGGGCATGGCGATCGACCTCGGCAAGCACGGCATCCAGGTCAATGGCCTCGGGCCGGGCTACTTCAAGACCGAACTCACGCAGGCGCTGGTGGCCGACGAGGCCTTCACGGCGTGGCTCTCGGGCCGCACACCCGCCGGCCGCTGGGGCGACGTGGAAGAGCTGGGCGGTGCGGCCATCTTCCTGGCCTCGGACGCGTCGAGCTTCGTCAACGGCCACATCCTGTATGTGGATGGCGGCATCACCGCGAGCCTGTAGCACCGTGCACTGCATGCTGAAAGCCCCCGCATGACGACCGCAACCGTCCCCAGCCAGCGCGTGGCCGTGATCGGCGTGGGCATCATGGGCACGGCCATCGCTCGCCGGCTGCTCGAATGCGGCCACCGGGTGAGCGTGTTCGATCCCGACACGGCCAAGGTCGCGGCGCTGCAGGCGCATGGCGCGCAGGCCGCCGGCACCGCGCAGGCGGCAGCGGCGGCCTGCGACTTCGTGATCACCAGCCTCAACTCGGCAGCGGTGGTGGAGCGCGCGATCTTCGGCGAGGCCGGCATCGCCGCCGCGCCGGCCGATGCGAAGCGGCTGCTGATCGACATGTCGTCCATCGACCCGCCGTCCACGCGCCGGCTCGCGCAATCGCTGCGCGAGCGCACGGGCATGGGCTTCGTCGAGGCGCCCCGCGCGGGGGGCGCGCCCCACGCCCGGCGCGGGGCGCGCACCGGGGTGGGCGGCGGCAGCGCCGAAGACGTGCAGCGCGCACGCGCCGTGATGGACAGCCTGTGCGCCAACTACACCCGCATGGGCGACAGCGGCGCGGGCCAGACCACCAAGCTCGTCAACCAGCTGCTCTGCGCCATCGGCTTCCAGGCCGTGGCCGAGGCCGTGCGGCTGGCCGAGGCCGGCGGCGTCGATGCCTCGAAGCTGCCCGCCGCGCTGGCCGGCGGCCGCGCCGACAGCCAGATCCTGCGCGAGTTCGGCCCCAAGATGGCCGCGCGCGACTACACGCCCACGGGGCGCATCGACAACATGCTGAAGGACCTCGAGGCGGTGCAGGCCTTCTCGCAGGGCCAACGCCTGCCGATGCCGCTGGCGGGCGCCGTCTCGGAGCTGCACCGCAGCTTCGTCGCGGCCGGGCTCGGTGCCGAAGACACGGCGGCCATGATGCGGCAGTTCGACGGCTACGCTCGCGGCTGAAGCGGCCGCGCCCACGGATTTCAACCAGGAAAGAAGAACACCCATGTTCATCCGCTGCGCGTTTTTCAGGGGCCGGGTCAAGGCCGGCATGGAAGAAGCATTCGACCGCCACGTGCACGAAAAGCTCGTGCCGCTGTGGACCCGCTTCCCCGGTGCGCTCGAGGTGCGCGTGCTGCGCCAGCTCGAAAGCGACGTGAGCGATCCCGAACTGGCAATGGTGCTGTCGATCCGCTATGCGAGCCGCGAGGACATCGCCATCGCGCTCGATTCGCCCGTGCGCTACGAAAGCCGCGAGGTCTCGAAGACGCTCTTCGAGATGTTCGACGGCACGGTCTTCCACACCGTGTTCAGCGCCGAGGAGTTCGCGCTCGCGGCCGCCTGAGCGGCGTCCTCTTCCTTGCCGTCTTGTTTGCCTTCTGCGGCTGCGCCTTGCCGTCGAGGTCCGCCAGTTCCCACACGCCGCCGGCCGCCGACACCAGCGCATGCGCGCTGTTGATCAGCCCGATGTGCGAGAACGCCTGCGGAAAATTGCCGAGCTGCCGCTGCGCGACCGGGTCGTACTCCTCGGCGAACAGGCCCAGGTCGTTGCCCAGTGCCAGCAGGCGCTTGAACAGCGCCCGCGCCTTGCGCAGCCTGCCCATGGCCACGTACACGTTCGACAGCCAGAAGCTGCACGCGAGGAATGCGCCCTCCCCGCCTTCGAGGCCGTCCACGCCTTTCTCGGTGCGGTAGCGGTACACCAGCCCGTTGAAGATCAGCTCCTTCTCGATGCGCGCGATGGTGCCCTGCACGCGTGCGTCGTGAATGGGCAGGAAGCCGATCAGCGGCATCCACAGCAGCGCCGCGTCCACCGTGTCGGCGCCGTAGAACTGAACGAAGGAATTGCGCCCGGCGTCGTAGCCGCGTGCGCAGACTTCGGCATGGATCTCGTCGCGCACCTCGCGCCAGCGCTCCACGGGCCCTTCGAGTCCGTATTCCGTCGCGCTCGCGATCATCCGGTCGAAGGCCAGCCAGCACATGATCTTGGAGTGCACGAAGTGGCGCGGCTCGCCGCGCACTTCCCAGAGGCCGCAGTCGGGTTCCTTCCACAGCGCCGTCAGTTGCTTCGCGATGGCGCGCTCCAGTGGCCACACCTTGTCCATGTCCGCCAGCCCGGCCTTGCGCGCCGCATGGAAGGCTGCGATGACCGAGCCGTACACATCGAGTTGCCGCTGCCCGTGCGCGCCGTTGCCGATGCGCACCGGCCGGCTGTTCTCGTAGCCCGGCAGCCAATCGAGCTCGAGTTCGGTGAGCGAGCGTTCGCCGTGCAGGCCGTACATCACCTGCAGCTCCTCGGGCGAGCCGCCCACCGCGCGCATCAGCCACCAGCGCCAGGCGCTGGCCTCCTCCACGTAGCCCGAGCCGATCAGCGCGTAGAGCGTGAGCGCCGCGTCGCGCAGCCAGCAGAAGCGGTAGTCCCAGTTGCGCTCGCCGCCGGGCCGCTCGGGCAGCGAAGTGCTCGGCGCGGCAACGATGCCGCCGGTGGGCTCGTAGGTGAGCGCCTTGAGCGTGAGCAGCGAGCGCATCACCGGCTCGTGGAACTCGCCGCCGTAGCCGCAGCGCCCGGTCCATGCGCTCCACTCGATCACGGTGCGCGCCAGCAGCGCGCTGGCGTCGCGCGTCACCGGCGGCTTCAGGTGCGACGGAAACCAGTCGAGGCTGAACGCGATCGACTGCCCCGCCGACACGGAGAAGTCGGCAAAGCTCGCGAAGTTCTCGTTGGTCAGCGGCACGCCGGAGCTGATGCGCACCGAGTCGGGCCCGGCCGTTGCGAACACCGCGCCGTCGCGCCGCTCCATCCACGGGCACCACTCGCCGTAGTTGAAGCGGATGCGGAACTCGGTGTGCATGGCGACGACGCCGCGCGCGCCCCGCACGATGCGCACCACCTCGTGCGTGCCGTCGATGGCGGGGCGGGGCATGAAGTCGGTGACGATGGCCACGCCCTTGGCCGTGCGGATCGTGGTCTCGAGCACCACCGTGCCGGGCAGGTAGCGCCGGGCGATGCGCGCATTGCGGTCCTTGGCACGCATCGTCCAGTGCCCGTTGCGCTCGTCGCCGAGCAGGCTGGCGAACATGGCCGCGGAATCGAAGCGCGGCAGGCACAGCCATTCGATGTCGCCGCCGCGGTGCACCAGCGCCGCGCTGTGGGTCGAGCCGATGAGCGCGTAGTCGCCGATGGGGCGGTCGGCATGGAGCCGTCCGGAGGGGTGCTTGGGGTTCTTTGACAAGAGCCCGAGTCTTTTCGCGCGCGCGGGCGAGGCACGCCAGCGGCGGGCGCGGATTGCTGACGGACAACGCCTTTTCGCGGGCGCGTCAGGCCTGAGGATCACGCCCCCCAGGCCGGGTCATCCATTCGTCCACGAAAAACCGCGCACGGAACCTGACCCGTTCGAGCGCGGCTTCGCGCGAAGGCTGCTGCGCCAGCACGAACACACAGCGCTGCACCCGCCCCTGGCGGAGTTCGGCCTTGCCGGCGTAGGTGCCTTCCGGGGCCTTCTTGAGGTCCACTTGGCAAGTCCAGCCTTCGGGGAGATCGAAGTCGGAGAATTCGTGGGTCATGGCAGATCGAAGAATAGTTCTCCGGGAGCCGCGGCTCGATCTTCCAGCCAGCGGTGCCAAGGGCCTTTTCCTGAAAATGTGACGATCGCCGGCCTCGAGGAACCACCACCAATGGGCGGGTGCCTGAGCGACCTCTACCAACGCCAGCAGACCGTCGACACCAGTATGGGCGGGCCACCTTAAGCCCAGCTGAAGAACCCGCCGGACGAGTTGAAAATTCAAGCAAGAATTGCGAATGCAACTGCAGATCGACTCGCGCCAGGTCCACCTGTGGCACCTGTACGTTCCCGACCAGGACGCCCCCGCCCACGAAGAAGCCATGGCCCTGCTGACGCCCGAGGAGCGCGAAAAGCACGGGCGCTTCCGCTTCGCCCGCGACAGGCGCCGGTACCTCATGACGCGGTGGCTGATCCGCTCGCTGCTCTCCCGCTACGCGCCCATCGCGCCGCGCGACTGGCGGTTCGAAACCAACGCCTATGGGCGCCCGCGGATCGCCAATGCGCTGCTGCAGGCGAAGCGTCTTCGCTTCAACATTTCGCACAGCGCCTCGCTCATCGTGGTGGCGCTGACGGTCGAGCGCGAGGTGGGCGTGGACGTCGAACACACGGCCAGGGCCGCCCCGCTGGAGATTGCGCAGCAGTTCTTTTCCGCCGACGAGGCGCAGGCGCTGCGGCAGCTTCCGGCCGAGCTTCAGCCCTCCCGGTTCTGGGATCTCTGGACGCTCAAGGAAAGCTACATCAAGGCGCGCGGCATGGGGTTGTCGCTTCCGCTGGACCGGTTCTCCTTCAGTTTCGAAGGCGCGCATGAGGTGGCAGTCGGCTTCGAGGACGGCCTCGACGACTCAGCTGCGCGCTGGCGGTTCTGGCAGCTCCAGCCGGACAACGCGCATGCCGTGGCCCTCTGCCTGGAGTGCGTGCAACCGGAAGGCGTGCAACTCGTGTGCTGGAAGGCATCGCCGCTGCTTGCCTCGGTCGAAGAGTTCCAGAGCGCGGTGACGCGCCGGTCACCGGGCGGTTGATTCCCGGGGCGGAACGGTCTTCCAAATTTCGCGCGAGGCTGATCGCGGGCTTTGTCAAGCGGCATGCCCGCCATGGAACATCGTTTCCATAAATATCTCGCAAGTAAATCGATGCACTAAAAAGAGCTATCGATTGCTTTCCTTCTGTGAGAAACAGATGTCCATTACCACCAAAATCTACGATTGACAAAGTAATTTTCCATGGTAAACATTCAATTCATTAGTAACTTGTTATTACTATTAATAAATAATCCGCGTTTGAAAATTTAAATCAATTCGACAAACTGCCTCCTAAAAGCGACAAGGCAGATTGCAATCGCCCACCCCCAAATTAACATTTGTTTGCAACAACTAACAAATAGTGCGCAGGGACAAGGTCCTAGGACCGATCACTGATTTTTTAATTGGATGGATGGGGTCATGAATAAAACTTATCGCTCACTCTGGAATGAGTCCCTTGGCGCCTGGGTCGCCGCGTCGGAAAACACACGGGCCTGCGGCAAGCGCGGCGGGAGTTCCGTGGCGGCCGCCGGCGCGACCGACGCGCTGACATTGCCCGCATCGGGACACTTGAGGGCCGGGATCGTGAGCGCGCTGCTGGCGCTAGGCGGGATCGGATGGTCTTCGCTGGCGCAGGCGCAGGCAGTGAACTGCGGTGCGGCGCCTTACAACGCATACAACGGCACGGCTTCGTGCATGGGCCTTAGCTCCGCAGCGTCGGGAATCGGGGCCACCGCGCTGGGCTCTCTCGCGCAAGCCCAACTGCTCGGCGGACTCGCCGTGGGATATGCCTCCCTCAGCGCCGGGCAGAATTCCATTTCGCTGGGCTTCCAGGCTTATTCCTCCGCCATCAATTCCATCTATCTGGGTGCTCGTACTGGGCCGACGACAGGGGCACTTGCCGGCGGCGCCATCGGAATTGGTACGGACGTGACCGCCAGCGGCGGCAATGCCTTTGCAGCGGGCTCGTTCGCCAGCGCCAGCGGGGACAACGCCGTCTCCCTGGGCGCAGGCTCAAGTGCGGCCGGATTGCGCAGCGTCGCCCTGGGGTACCAGGTGAACGCGGCCGCATTGGATACCGTCGCCCAAGGCACTTCTGCCACCGCGACAGCCCAGAATGCCATTGCCATCGGCTTCCAGTCGATCGCGACCCAGCTGAATTCGCTCTACCTCGGATCGCGCACGGCTCCGGGCACGGGGGCCACAGGGGTCGGTGCCGTTGCCATCGGCACCGACGTGACAGCATCCCAGACCAACACTACCGCCCTCGGCTTCCAGAGCAAAGCAACCGCGGCGAATTCGGCAGCTCTCGGCCCGAACGCCGCGGCTTCGGGCACTGCAGCAGTGGCGCTGGGCTCCGGCGCAGTCGCGAGCAACACCAACGCGGTCGCACTTGGCGCCGCCGCCCAGGCTACTGCTGCCGGCGCCAGCGCCCTGGGCACCTTCGCCAATGCCGCGGGCGGGAACTCCACCGCGGTCGGCGTCAGTTCGACGGCCACCGGTGCGCGTGCGTTCGCCGGCGGCTGGGGAGTTCAGGCGGGAGGTACCGATTCCGCGGCCATCGGCACACGGGCCAACGCGGCAGGCATCAGTTCAGCAGCGCTCGGCAACCTTGCCAATGCCTCGGCCGACTTCTCGCTGGCCATGGGCAATCAGGCTGTCTCGAGCGGCGTCGGCTCGGTCGCGTCGGGGTCGGGGGCCAACGCCGCGGCCGACGGCACCGTGGCGATGGGCAACAACGCCACGGCGACTATCGCACGCGCAACCGCGTTGGGGTTCGGCACACTGGCGTCCGACCAGAACGCCACCGCACTGGGCGCGCTCGCCAGTGCGACCGCAGCGCAGGCGATCGCGATCGGCAGCAGCGCCAAGGCCTCGGCGCTCAATGCGATCGCCATGGGCAACGGCGCCGTCGCCAATTCCGGCGATGCAGTCTCGATCGGCACCGGCTCCACGGCCACCGGCGGCAGAGCAGTGGCCATCGGCGCCGGAAACGTCGCCAACGGCAATGGTGCCGTGGCGATCGGCGACCCGAACACCGCCACCGGCAACGGTGCGATCGCGAATGGCCTGGACAACACAGCCACGGGCGACGGCTCCGTGGCCATGGGCAACACCAACATGGTCGGCGGTGGCGGCCAGGCGGTCAGCACCGCCGGCACGGCGGCGCGTGGCGCGGTGGGTATCGGCTTCCAGAACACCGTGGTCGGCCAGGGCAGCGTCGCGCTCGGCAGCACCAGCAAGGCACTGGCGGCGGGCGCCGTCGCCCTCGGCGATACGGCCATTGCCAACAATGCAAGGGACGTGGCGCTGGGTTCCGGCAGCGTGACGGACACGGCCGTCGGCACGGCCAGCGCGGTGATCGGCGGTACCACCTACAACTTCGCCGGCACCACGCCAACCAGCACGATCAGCGTGGGCAGCGGGGGCAACGAGCGGACCATCACCAACGTGGCGGCGGGGCGGATCTCTTCGAGTTCGACCGATGCCATCAACGGTTCGCAGCTCTACGCCACCAACCAGGCGGTGCAGGCCATCGCGGCCAGCACGCCCACCCACTACTACAGCGTAAACGACGGCGGTACGCAGCAGGCGAACTACACGAACAACGGCGCGACCGGCGCGAATTCGTTGGCGGCCGGCGTCGCCGCGTCGGCTTCGGGCGATCAGTCCGTGGCGCAGGGCTTCCAGTCGAGCGCATCGGCCGGCGACGCCATTGCGATCGGCACCGGCACCAAGGCGTCGGCGGTCAGCAGCACCGCGATCGGCGTCAACGCCGTGGCATCGGGCGTCAGCGGCTCCACGGCGGTGGGCGCCTTCTCCAACGCCAGTGCCACCAACAGCCTGGCGGTCGGCGAATTTGCCAGCGCATCCGGCGTGAACGCCTCGGCCGTCGGCCCCGGCGCGAACGCCGCGGCAGCGCGTGCCACGGCGCTCGGCAATGCCTCGTCCGTCGCGGCTGCGGGCGGCGTCGCCGTGGGCGACACGGCCAGCGCCAAGGCGGCGGACAGCGTGGCGGTGGGCGCGAATTCGGTTGCCAACAACGCCGGTGACGTGGCACTTGGTTCTGGCTCGACCACCGCCACGGCCGTCGGCACGGCCAGCGCCGTGATCAACGGCAAGACGTACAACTTCCAGGGCACCACGCCGACTTCGACGGTGAGCGTGGGCACGGTGGGTGCCGAGCGCACGATCACCAACGTCGCAGCCGGCCGGATCTCCGGGACAAGCACCGACGCGATCAACGGCAGCCAACTGTTCGCCACCAACGCCGCGATCGATGATGTAGCCACCACGGCCAACAAAGGTTGGAACGTGACCACAGGCCAGACAGGCACCGGCACGGTCACAGGCACCAGCGTGCAGAACATCGCCCCGGGCGGCACCGCCACCTACACGGCGGGCAACAACATCGCCATCACGCAGAACGGTGCGGAGGTGCAGATCGCCACCAGCGCCACGCCCAGCTTCACCAGCGTGACCACCGGCGGCACCGTGCTGAACAACAACGGCCTGACGATCACGGGCGGGCCGAGCGTGACCAACACCGGCATCAACGCCGGCAACACGGTCATCACCAACGTGGCACCCGGCGTGGCGCCCACCGATGCGGTGAACGTGACCCAGCTGGGCGACACGGTGGCGGCCAACAAGACCAAGTACTACAGCGTGAACGACAACGGGGTGGCGGGAGCCAACGTCAACAACGACGGCGCGCAGGGCATCAACTCCATCGCCGCGGGCGTGGGTGCGAGCACCACCAAGGCGGCCACCGGCAGCGTGGCCATGGGCAACAACGCCGCGGCCAGCGTCGTCAACGGGCTGGCGCTGGGCTCCGGCGCGGCGGCGGGTACCAACGCGGGCGACGTGGCACTGGGCTCCGGCTCGGTCACAGCGGCCGTGGTCAACACCCCCGGCGTGACCATCAACGGCACGCCCCACACCTTCCAGGGCACCACTGCGACGAGCACCGTGAGCGTGGGCGCGGTGGGCGCCGAGCGCACGATCACCAACGTCGCAGCCGGCCGGATTTCCAACACCTCGACCGACGCGATCAACGGCTCGCAGCTGTTCGCCACCAATGCCGAGCTGGCCAACATCGGCTCCACGGCCAGCAAGGGCTGGAACATGACCACGGCCCGGACAGGCACGGGCACGGCGACGGGCACCAGCGTGCAGAACATCGCCCCGGGCGGCACCGCCACCTACACGGCGGGCAACAACATCGCCATCACGCAGAACGGTGCGGAGGTGCAGATCGCCACCAGCGCCACGCCCAGCTTCACCAGCGTGACCACGGGCGGCACAGTGCTGAACAACAACGGCCTCACGATCACGGGCGGACCGAGCGTGACGAACACCGGCATCAACGCCGGCAACACGGTCATCACCAACGTGGCACCCGGCGTGGCGCCCACCGATGCGGTGAACGTGACCCAGCTGGGCGACACGGTGGCGGCCAACAAGACCAAGTACTACAGCGTGAACGACAACGGGGTGGCGGGAGCCAACGTCAACAACGACGGCGCGCAGGGCATCAACTCCATCGCCGCGGGCGTGGGTGCGAGCACCACCAAGGCGGCCACCGGCAGCGTGGCCATGGGCAACAACGCCGCGGCCAGCGTCGTCAACGGGCTGGCGCTGGGCTCCAGCGCGGCGGCGGGTACCAACGCGGGCGACGTGGCACTGGGCTCCGGCTCGGTCACGGCGGCCGTGGTCAACACCCCCGGCGTGACCATCAACGGCACGCCCCACACCTTCCAGGGCACCACTGCGACGAGCACCGTGAGCGTGGGCGCGGTGGGCGCCGAGCGCACGATCACCAACGTCGCGGCCGGTCGGATCTCCGGCACCAGCACCGACGCGATCAACGGCTCGCAGCTGTTCGCCACCAATGCCGAGCTGGCCAACATCGGCTCCACGGCCAGCAAGGGCTGGAACATGACCACGGCCCGGACAGGCACGGGCACGGCGACGGGCACCAGCGTGCAGAACATCGCCCCGGGCGGCACCGCCACCTACACGGCGGGCGACAACATCGCCATCACGCAGAACGGTGCAGAAGTGCAGATCGCCACCAGCGCCACGCCCAACTTCACCAGCGTGACCACGGGCGGCACAGTGCTGAACAACAACGGCCTCACGATCACGGGCGGACCGAGCGTGACCAATACCGGGATCAATGCCGGCAACACGGTCATCACCAACGTGGCGCCCGGCGTGGCGCCCACCGATGCGGTGAACGTGAGCCAGCTGACCACGCAGGTGAATGCGTCCAAGATCCACTACTACAGCGTGAACGACAACGGCACGCAGCAGGGGAACTATGCGAACGATGGGGCCACGGGCATCAATGCCCTGGCTGCCGGCGTGAACGCCCTGGCCGCGGGTGCAAGCGGCATTGCCATGGGCAACGGCGCGCGCGCCAGCGCCGCTGACACCATCGCCATCGGCAGCACTGCGACGGCCGATTCGGCGGAGGCGGTGGCCATCGGCAAGAACGCGAAGGCCACAGGCGGCAAGGCGATCTCGATCGGCTCGGGCAACACGGCCTACGGCGACGGGGCTGTTGCCATCGGCGATCCGAGCTATGCCAGCGGTACCGGTGCCTTTACCGGCGGTGCCAACAACATCGCCAACAGCGACGGCACGGCCTCGGCCACTGCGGCCAACCAGGCCAATGGTGCAGTCGCCATCGGCAATGGCAACAAGGCGATCGGCCAGGGCTCGGTGGCACTGGGCAACGGCTCCACGGCCGGTGCGGCCGGCAAGGCCGGCAGCGTGGCCATCGGCGATGCAGCGACGGCGACTGCCAATGCGGGCGATGTGGCGCTGGGCTCCGGCTCGATCACCACGGCGGCCGTCGGCACGGCCAGTGCGACCATCAACGGCAAGACCTACAACTTCCAGGGCACCACGCCGACGAGCACGGTGAGCGTCGGCGCGCCGGGGGCGGAGCGCACGATCACCAACGTGGCCGCCGGCCGGATCTCCAACACCAGCACCGATGCGATCAACGGCTCGCAGCTGTTCGCCACCAACCAGTCGATCGCGGACCTCAGCACGACGGTCACGACCAACAAGACCAAGTACTACAGCGTCAACTCCACCGGCGGCACCAACGAAGACAACCTCGGCGCTACCGGCGCCAACGCCATCGCGTCGGGCAAGAACGCGGCGGCGGCCGGCGCTTCGGCGGTGGCCATCGGCCTGGGGGCCACGGCCGCGGACGCCAACAGCGTGGCGCTGGGCGCAGGTTCGGCCACGGCCGCTGCAGTGGGGACTGCGAGCACGACGATCAACGGCACGACCTACAACTTCCAGGGCACCACCCCGGTGGGCACGGTCAGCGTGGGCACGGTCGGAGCCGAACGCACCATCACCAACGTGGCCGCCGGCCGGATCTCCAACACCAGCACCGATGCGATCAACGGCTCGCAGCTGTTCGCCACCAA
>NZ_JBGLYN010000047.1:0-48576 GCF_047304045.1 Variovorax sp. Varisp85 | reverse complement strand
CCGCCACCCCGCCGCGCGACCTCGGTCCGCTCACCGGCTCGCTCGCGCATCCCAAGAGCCGCTGGGTGCCGGTCGGCTGGACGGAACTGCCGGGCTTCGGCGAAGACCCGCTGCACGAGGCGTGGATCGCGCTGCTGGCGAACTGCGTGCGACCCAACGCCGCCTTCGCGCCGCTGTGCCGCGACGTGCGCCAGCTGACCATCGCCACGCCCGAAGAGCAGCGCCAGTGGATGACCGAGCGGCTGCAGCCCTACCGCGTCGAGGCGTTGAACGGCCAGACCGAGGGCAAGCTCACCAGCTACTACGAGCCGGTGTACGAAGCCTCGCGCGTGCCCACCGCCACCTTCAACGTGCCGATCTACCAGGCCCCGGACGGCCTGGTGCCGCGCCGCCCGTGGTACACGCGCCAGGAGATCGAGACCCTGCCCGAGGCGCAGGCCGCGCTGCGCGGCCGCGAGATCGCGTGGATGGCCGACCCCATCGACGCGCTGATGCTGCACATCCAGGGCTCGGGGCGCCTGCGCATCACCGAGGCCAACGGCTGGCAGCACACCGTGCGAATGGCCTTCTCGGCCACCAACGAGCAGCCCTACCGCAGCGTGCAGCAATGGCTGATCAGCCAGGGCGTGGCCAAGGTCGGCAAGTGGCCCGACGACACCAAGGCCTGGGCCGCGCAGAACCCGCAGCGCGTGTCGCAACTGATGTGGAGCAACCCGCGCTACGTGTTCTTCCGCGAAGAGACGATGAGCGAGGTCGACGCCGCCTTCGGCCCGCGCGGCGCGCAAGGCGTGCCGCTCACGGCCGGCCGCTCCATCGCGGTCGACCGCGAGAGCATCCCGTACGGCACGCCGGTGTGGCTGGCATCCAGCGGGCCGGCGGCGCAGCTGCAGAAACTGGTGGTGGCGCAGGACACCGGCAGCGCCATCCTCGGCGCGGTGCGCGCCGACTACTTCGCGGGCACCGGCGCCGATGCGGGCCGCCTCGCGGCGAGCATGAATCAGCCGCTGCGCCTGTGGGCGCTGTGGCCGAGGCAGTCGCCCGCTCCCTGAGCAGGGCGCGGCACCTGGTGGATCAATTCAACCTGACGGGAAGCTGAGTGTTTCATTGAGCCGTCATACGAAGTGCCTAACTTCACGGGCTGGTTTCCCCCAATCCATGAAGAAAGACATTGCGCATGACCGCAAATACCCGCACCGACGATCCTTCGGTCGACCTCGACGACATCGGCACCAACCCCACGTCGAACCCCTCGTTCACCGACCTGATCGCCTCGCGCCTGAGCCGCCGCCACCTGTTCGGCCTGGGCGTCGGCACCGCCGGCACGGCGCTGCTGCAGGCGTGCGGCGGTGGTGGAGGTGGCGGCACCGCGTTCCCGGTGCTGCCTCCGGCACCCGCTCCCGCCCCGGCGCCTTCGCCAGCGCCCGCACCCGCGCCCGCGCCCGCACCTGCCGCTGCGATGAAGCTCGGCTTCAATCCCGTGGCCAAGAGCCTCGCCGATGTCGTGACCGTGCCCGCAGGCTACACCGCCAGCGTGCTCTATCGCCTGGGTGATCCGATCGCTTCGGGCGTCGCCGCCTACAAGAACGACGGTTCCGACGACGCCACCACGTACGACCGTCGCGCGGGTGACCACCACGACGGCATGACCTACTTCGGCATGAACGCGTCGAACAAGTGGGACCCCGCCGGCGCATCGCGCGGCCTGCTCGTGATGAACCACGAGGCCATCACGCCGTTGTTCCTGCACCCCGCCGGCCAGACCATCAGCGGCACCGGCAACGCGGCCGCGCGCACCGTCGCCGACGAAGTGCTGCGCGAGTTCTACCTGCACGGCGTGAGCCTGATCGAGGTCAACAAGAGCGGCAGCACCTGGAGCTACAAGCAGGACTCGACCCTCAATCGCCGCGTCCACACGCTCACCGAGATGAGCTTCTCGGGCCCGGCCGCCAAGACCGACTACCTGAAGACCAAGTACTCGACCGACGGCAGCAAGACCCGCGGCACGCTCAACAACTGCGCCAACGGCACCACGCCGTGGGGCACGTACCTCACCTGCGAGGAAAACTGGGCCGGCTACTTCCGCCGCATCGCCGCCAACGACAATGCCAACCGTACGGCCAAGGAATTGGCGTCCTTCAGCCGCTATGGCGTTTCGAGTACTGGCCGCGAGCTGTGGGCCACCGTCACGCCCGATACGGCCGACAACCTCTACGGCCGCTGGAACACCGAAGTCGTGGTCGTGGGCGGCACCGCCGCCGACGACTACCGCAACGGCTCCAACACCTACGGCTGGGTCGTCGAGATCGACCCGTTCAACCCCACGAGCACGCCGAAGAAGCGCACTGCGCTCGGCCGCTTCGGCCATGAAGGCGCCTGCCTGGGCCCGGTCGTGGCCGGCAAGCCGCTGGTCTGGTACATGGGCGACGATTCGCGCAACGAGTACATCTACAAGTTCGTCTCCACGAAGAACTGGGACGCGGCCGACATCGGCGGCGGCATGGCCGCCGGCGACAAGTACATGGACGACGGCCGCCTCTACGTGGCCAAGTTCAAGGCCGACGGCACGGGTGACTGGCTCGAACTGAAGCTCGGCGCCAACAACATCACCGCGAGCTACTCCGCCTATGCCTTCGCCGACGCGGCCGACGTGGTGGTCAATGCGCGCCACGCCGCCGACGCCGCCGGCGCTACCAAGATGGACCGCCCCGAGTGGACGGCCGTCAACCCGAAGACCGGCGAGGTCTACGTCACGCTGACCAACACCAACGCCAGCTCGCGTCCGATCGGCAAGACCGACGCCGCCAACCCGCGCTTCTACAACGACAAGACGACCACCGGCACGGACCAGAAGGGCAACCCGAACGGCCACATCGTGCGCTTTGCCGACACCAACGGCGACCCGACCGCGGTGACCTTCAAGTGGGACGTGTACCTGTTCGGTGCTCGTTCGACTGCATCGGCCGACGTGAACCTGTCCGCCCTCGGCGCCGACAATGACTTCTCCAGCCCCGACGGCATGTGGTTCAGCCAGGCGGCGCCCGGCCTGCTGTGGCTGGAAACCGACGACGGCGCGTACACCGACGTGACCAACTGCATGCTGCTGGCCGCCCTGCCGGGCAAGGTCGGCGACGGCGGCGCGAAGACCATCACCAACGTCGACGGTTCCACCACCGCCACGCAGGCCACCTTCATCGGCAAGGCCCCCGGCACCGACGGCCTGCGCCGCTTCCTGGTCGGCCCGATCGACTGCGAGATCACCGGCATCGCCGAATCGGGTGACGGCCGCGCGCTGTTCGTGAACATCCAGCACCCGGGCGAGAGCACGGCCAAGGGGAACATCTCCGATCCGACGAAGTTCCTCAGCCACTGGCCCGATGGCGGCAACACCCGCCCACGCTCGGCAACCATCGTCATCACGAAAAACGACGGCGGCCTGATCGGCCTCTGATCGTCGCAGGAGCCAGCCCCCTTTCGGGAAACACCGAGGAACCGGCTTGGCCGGGCCTCTGGTGTTGCCCCCGGCGAGGGGGAAGGCGAAGCGACACGAAGTGCGCGAAGCCTGGGGGAGTACCTACTCCCTCGGCAACGGCAGCGCCGTCTTGTATCTGACCTGCTTCAGTGCAAAGCTGGAGCGGATCTTCTCGATCCCCGGAATCGGCGTGAGCTGTTCCAGGATGAATTTCTCCAGCGCCGCCATGTCAGCCACCGCGATGCGGATCAGGTAGTCGCTGTCGCCCGTCATCAGGTAGCACTCCATCACCTCGTCGTGCTCGGCGATGCGCTGCTCGAAATCGGCGAGCGACTGCTTGCTCTGCGTCGTGAGGCTGATCGAGATGAACACGTTGAGCCCCAAGCCCAGCGCCTTGGCGCTGAGGAGCGCCACATAGCGGCCGATCACGCCGTTCGCTTCGAGCACCTTCACCCGCGCGAGGCAGGGCGATGGCGACAGGTGCACGCGCCGCGCCAGCTCCACGTTCGACAGCGCGCCGTCGCGCTGCAGCTCGTCGAGAATGCGCAGGTCGATGGCGTCGAGTTGCATGAAATGCCGGAAGGTTGAAGATTGACGGAATTTTATGCTGCGACGCTTGCAGGGAATTGGCTTCGCCAGTAGCTAATTTTTCGCGTGGCGGCCTAAAGTGCCGATATGAACGCCCCGATTTCGCCCGACCAGATGCGTGCCCTGCTGCTCGACACGCCGCTCTCGCACGACCCCGACCCCGCCGAGACCGCCGAATGGCGCGACGCCTTCCTGGCGCTGGCGCAAACGCAGGGGCCGCAGCGCGCAAAGCAGATGCTGGTCGAGCTGGCCCGGCTCGCGCGGCAGCAGCGCATCGGCTGGCAGCCCGAACTCGCGACGCCGTACGTCAACACCATCGCGGTGGAAGACCAGCCGCCGTTCCCGGGTGACCTCGCCATCGAGGAAAAGCTCGCCTCGCTGATGCGCTGGAACGCGCTCGCGATGGTGGCCAAGGCCAACCAGGCGTATGGCGAACTCGGCGGCCACATCGCCAGCTACGCGAGCGCGGCCGATCTGTTCGAAACCGGCTTCAACCACTTCTTCCATGCGCGCAGCGAGCAGCACCGCGGCGACCTCGTGTTCTTCCAGCCGCACAGCGCGCCGGGCGTCTATGCGCGCGCCTACCTCGAAGGCCGTCTCGGCGAAGAAGACCTGAACCACTACCGCCAGGAACTCACCGCGCCCGCCTTCACCGACGGCAGCGGCGCGCGCGGCCTGTGCAGCTATCCGCATCCGTACCTGATGCCGGACTTCTGGCAGTTCCCCACCGGCTCGATGGGCATCGGCCCCATCAGCTCGATCTACCACGCGCGCTTCATGCGCTACCTCACGCACCGCAACCTGCTGAATTGCGAGGGCCGCAAGGTGTGGGGCGTGTTCGGCGACGGCGAGATGGACGAGCCCGAATCGATGAGCGCGCTGACGCTCGCCGCGCGCGAGAAGCTCGACAACCTCGTGTGGGTGGTCAACTGCAACCTGCAGCGCCTGGACGGCCCGGTGCGCGGCAACGGCCGCATCATCGACGAACTCGAAAAGCTCTTTGCCGGCGCGGGCTGGAACGTCGTCAAGCTCGTGTGGGGCAGCGACTGGGACGGCCTCTTCGCACAGGACGTGAGCGGTGCGCTCGCGCGCGTGTTCGCCAACACCGTCGACGGCCAGATGCAGACCTTTGCGGCCAAGGACGGCCGCTTCAACCGCGACAACTTCTTCGGCCAGAACCCCGAGCTCGCGCGCCTGGCCGAAGGCATGACCGACGAGCAGATCGACCGCCTGAAGCGCGGCGGCCACGACCTCGTGAAGATCCATGCGGCTTACGCGGCAGCGGCCAGGCACAAGGGCCAGCCGACCGTGATCCTCGCCCACACCAAGAAGGGCTACGGCATGGGCAGCGCCGCGCAGGGCAAGATGACCACGCACTCGCACAAGAAGATGGGCGACGTGGACCTCATTGAGTTCCGCGACCGCTTCAACCTGCCGCTCACCGATGCGCAGGCCATCGCGATGGATTTCTACCGCCCGGCCGAGGACAGCGCCGAGATGCGCTACCTGCGCCAGCACCGCGAGGCGCTCGGCGGCGCCATGCCGCGCCGCGAGACAGCGTGCGACATCGTGCCCAAGCCCGACATCGCGAGCTACGCACAGTTCGCGACCGCCGCGGCCGGCAAGGAGATGAGCACCACCATGGCCTTCGTGCGCATGCTGGGCAACCTCATGAAGGACGCTGCGCTCGGCCCGCGCATCGTGCCCATCGTGGCCGACGAGGCGCGCACCTTCGGCATGGCCAACCTGTTCAAGCAGGTGGGCATCTATTCGAGCGTGGGCCAGCGCTACGCGCCCGAAGACATCGGCTCGGTGCTGAGCTACCGCGAAGCGACCGACGGGCAGATTCTTGAAGAAGGCATCAGCGAAGCCGGCGCCATCGCGAGCTGGACGGCCGCGGCCACCAGCTACAGCGTGCATGGACTGGCCATGCTGCCCTTCTACATCTACTACTCGATGTTCGGCTTCCAGCGCGTCGGCGATGCGATCTGGGCCGCGGCCGATCAGCGCGCACGAGGCTTCCTGCTCGGTGCCACGTCGGGCCGCACCACGCTCGGCGGCGAAGGCCTGCAGCACCAGGACGGCAGCAGCCACCTCGTGGCCGCGACCATTCCCAACTGCAAGGCCTATGACCCGGCCTATGCGGGCGAGATGGCGGTGATCGTCGACGCGGGCATCCGCGAGATGATGGTCGAGCAGAAGGACGTGTTCTATTACGTCACGCTCATGAACGAGAACTACGCGCAGCCCGATGTGCCGGAAGGTGCGGAAGGCGACATCCTGCGCGGGTGCTACCGCTTCGGCGTGTATTCGCCGGCCTCCGGCAAGGCGAAGAAGAAGGTCACGCTGATGGGCTCGGGCGCGATCCTGACGGAAGTCGTCAAGGCCGCGCAGCTGCTGGCCGATGAAGGCATCGAGGCCGAGGTGTTCAGCGTCACGAGCTGGAGCGAGCTTGCGCGCGACGGCCAAGCCTGCGAGCAGCGCGCGCTGGCTGGTGAAGAAGCCGGCACGCCCTTCATCGCGCAGCAGCTCGGCAAGGGCAGCGGCAAGGCACCGGTCATTGCCGCCACCGACTACGTGCGCGCCGTGCCCGAGAGCGTGCGCGCCTTCCTGCCCGAAGGCCGCCGCTACCTCACGCTGGGCACCGACGGCTTCGGCCGCAGCGACACGCGTGCGGCGCTGCGCGGATTCTTCGGGGTGGATGCCGCGAGCATTGCAAACGCCGCGCGGCACGCGCTGAACTGAGCGCCGGCGGCCGCGCAGGGCCTGCGTTAGAGTCGCAGGCCCCACCTCCATCGCACCCATGACCGCCCGCTTCCAGTCCCTCGCTCCCGCCGTCCGCCTCGCCGACCAGGTGGCCGATGCGCTCGCGGCCGAGGTGCGCAGCGGGCGTCTTTCCGAAGGCGACCGCCTGCCGACCGAGGCCGCGCTGGCCGAGCAGTTCGGCGTCAGCCGCACGGTGGTGCGCGAGGCTGTGTCGCGGCTCAAGTCGCTGGGGTTGCTCGACTCGCGCCAGGGCAGCGGCGTGTACGTGCGTGCCGCCGGTGTCGAGCCGCTGCGCTTCGAGATGCCGCACGTCGCCTCGCGCGAAGCCGTCATCCAGATGGTCGAGGTGCGCCGTGCGCTCGAGGCCGAAGTGGCCGCGCTGGCCGCCGAGCGCCGCACGGCCGACGACGTGCAGCGCATCCGCGAGGCCATCGATGCGCTGCATGCGGCGGTCGAGGCGGGCGGCAACGGCGCCGACGAGGACGTGCGCTTCCACCGCGCCATCGCCGAGGCGGCGCGCAATCCGTTCCTGATCGGCACGCTGCAGTACCTGCGCCAGTTCCTGCATGGCGCCACCCGCGTCACGCGCGCCAACGAGGCGCGCCGCGCCGACTTCGCGCGCGAGGTGGCGCAGGAACACGCGCGCATCGTCGAGGCCATCGAGGCCGGCGACCCGCTGCGCGCGCGCGAGGCGGCCAAGAACCACATGGACAACGCGATCCGCCGCATCGAGCTGGCCGATCCCGCGTTCTGGCAGCAGGAAGGCGCGCAACTCGCGCGGCCCCTGGTCGAAGGCTGGCCCGTCGGCAGCTGAGTCCGCCGACACATAAAGACACCAGAAAGTCGCCGCAGGAGGCGTTGCCTTCGGGTTTCCCCGGGTCAATCAACAAAACTCAGATTTGTATGATGACCTGACAAATCAAGCGGGACAAACCTTTTCATGACTTCTTCCACCCTCCCGGCCGGCGCCACGCACGCCGCGCCGTCCGCCACAGCCGATGCCGCGCTCGAAAAGCGCACCTACGCCAAGGTGTTCTGGCGCCTCGTGCCCTTCCTCATGCTCTGCTACGTGGTCGCGTACCTCGACCGCGTCAACGTCGGCTTCGCCAAGCTGCAGATGGGGCAGGACCTGGGCTTCAGCGAGACCGTGTTCGGCCTGGGTGCGGGCATCTTCTTCCTCGGCTACTTCCTGTTCGAGGTGCCGAGCAACCTGCTGCTCAACCGCGTCGGAGCACGCATCTGGATCGCGCGGATCATGATCACCTGGGGCCTGCTGTCGGCCTGTTTCATGTTCGTGAAGACGCCGACCAGCTTCTACATCCTGCGCTTCCTGCTCGGCGTGGCCGAGGCGGGCTTCTATCCCGGCGTGATCCTGTACCTCACGCACTGGTACCCGGCCCACCGGCGCGCGCGGATCATCGCGGTGTTCATGTCGGCGATTCCGGTGGCGGGCATCTTCGGCAACCCCCTGTCGGGCTGGATCATGGACAGCTTCCACGGCGCGGCGTCGCTGAGCGGCTGGCAATGGATGTTCATCATCGAGGCCGTCCCGGCCGTGATCGTGGGCGTGATGGTGCTGGTCTACCTCGACAACGGCATTGCGCAGGCACGCTGGCTCGACGCGGCGGAAAAGGCGCTGCTGCAGCGCGAGATAGCGCGCGATGCCGACCACGGCGCCAAGGGGCCGCACTCGGTGGCTGGCGTGTTCCGCGATGTGCGCATATGGTGGATGGCGTTGATCTACTTCGCCTTCGTCATGGGCCAATACGCGCTGACTTTCTGGCTGCCCACGCTGGTCAAGGCCACGGGCGTGCAGGGCAACCTCCACATCGGGCTGCTCAGCGCGATCCCGTTCGTCTGCGCCATCGTCGCGATGAACCTCTTCGGCCGCAGCGCCGACCGTCGCCAGGAGCGCCGCTGGCACCTGATCGTGCCCGCGCTGATGGGCGCCATCGGCTTCACGGTCGCGGCTTCGTACACGCAGAACACCGCCGTGTCGCTCGCCTTCCTGTCGCTCGCCGCGGCCGGCGTGCTGACCTGCGCGCCGCTGTTCTGGTCGCTGCCTACCGCCTTTCTGTCGGGCACGGCGGCTGCGGCCGGCATCGCGGCCATCAACTCGGTGGGCAACCTCGCGGGCTTCGTGAGCCCGTACCTCATCGGCTATCTGAAAGACCTGACGGGCAGCACGCAGATCGGCATGTACGTGCTGGCCGCGGCGCTGGTGCTCGGCGCCATCGGCGTGTGGCTCACGCCGAAGCAACTCGTGAATCGCTGATCGAAAGAACATCCTGATGACCTCTTCCTCCAACTCTCCAGTCGTCGGCCTCGTGGGCCTCGGCGCCATGGGCGCCGGCATGGCGCAATCGCTGCGCCGCGCGGGTCATGCGCCGCACGTGTTCGACGTGCGCCGCGAGGTGGCCGAAGCCTTCGCGCGCGACGGCGGAACGGCCTGCGGCACGCTGGCCGCGCTCGGCGCGCAGTGCGACATCGTGGTCAGCGTGGTCGTGAATGCCGCGCAGACCGAGTCGGTGCTGTTCGGCGACGGCACCACGCCCGGATGCGCCGCGTCGATGAAGCCTGGCAGCCTGTTCGTGATGTGCTCCACTGTGGACCCGAACTGGTCGGTGGCGCTCGAGGCGCGCCTCGCGAAGCTGGGCATCCTGTACCTCGACGCGCCGATCTCCGGCGGCGCCGCCAAGGCCGCGAGTGGCCAGATGACGATGATGACCGCCGGCACGCCCGCCGCCTACGAGAAGGCAGGCGCCGTGCTCGACGCGATGGCCGCCAAGGTCTACCGCCTGGGCGACTCGGCAGGCGCTGGCAGCAAGGTGAAGGTCATCAACCAGCTGCTGGCCGGCGTGCACATCGCGGCCGCGGCCGAGGCGATGGCGCTGGGCCTGCGCGAAGGCGTGGACCCGGCCGCGCTCTACGAGGTCATCACGCACAGCGCGGGCAACAGCTGGATGTTCGAGAACCGCATGGCGCATGTGCTCGCGGGCGACTACACGCCGCTGTCGGCGGTCGACATCTTCGTGAAGGACCTGGGCCTGGTGCTCGACGTGGCGCGCGCCAGCAAGTTCCCGCTGCCGCTGTCGTCCACCGCGCACCAGATGTTCATGCAGGCCTCGACCGCGGGCTATGCGCGCGAGGACGACAGCGCGGTCATCAAGATCTTCCCGGGCATCGAAGTGCCGGCCCCGAAAAAACAAGCCTGAAGTAGAAAGCAGAGACACACAGCATGAACATCCTCATCACCGGCGGCTGCGGCTTCCTCGGCGCCCGCCTCGCTCGCACGCTGCTCGCGGGCGGCAACCTCGCACTGGCCGGCGGCGCCGCGCAGCCCGTGTCGCGCATCACGCTGGCCGACCGCGTGCCGCCGCCCGCCGACCTGGCCGGCGACGCGCGCATCCAGTTCGTGCAGGGCGACCTGCTCGAACAACTAGGCAACGGCGCGCTGCCCATCGCCGAGACGCAGCTCGTGTTCCATCTCGCCGCCGCCGTCAGCGGTGAATGCGAGGCCGACTTCGACCTCGGCATGCGCAGCAACCTCGACGCCACGCGCGGCCTGCTCGAAGCCGCGCGCCGCGCGGGCCACTCGCCGGTGTTCGTGTTCTCCAGCTCGGTCGCGGTGTTCGGCGATTCGCCTGAACAGCGCCTGCCGGCCGTGATCGAGGACACCACGCTGCCGACGCCGCAGAACAGCTACGGCATCCAGAAATTCATCGGCGAGCAGCTGGTGGCCGACTTCACGCGCAAGGGCTTCGTGCAGGGCCGCAACGTGCGGCTCATGACGGTGTCGGTGCGCCCCGGCCGGCCCAACGGCGCGGCCTCCAGCTTCCTGAGCGGCATGCTGCGCGAGCCGCTGGCCGGCGAGCGCGCGCGCTGCCCGGTGTCGCCCGACACGCCGGTCGCGCTGGCCTCGCCCGGCAACACCGTCGCGGGCATCGTGCGCGCGGCCACGGCCAGCACTGCCGAATGGGGGGCGCGCACCGCCATCAACCTGCCCGCGCTGACGACCACCGTGCGCGAGATGGCGCAGGCGCTCGAACGCATCGCCGGCAAGGAGGCAACCGGACTCATCGACTGGGAGCCCGATGCGGCCATCGCGAAGATCGTCACCAGCTGGCCCAGCCGCATCCACGCGGCACGCGCCGAGGCGCTGGGCCTGAAGGCCGACGCAAGCTTCGACGCCATCCTGCGCGACTACGTTCGCGAGAACGCGCAGGCCGTGAAGCTGCCTGTGAAGGGCTGAGCCATGGCCAAGCTCGTGCTCGGCTGCATTGCCGACGATTTCACCGGTGCCACCGATCTCGCCAACAACCTCGTGCGCGCGGGCATGCGCGTGGTGCAGGCCATCGGCGTGCCCGAAGGCCCGCTCGATGCCGACGTCGATGCCGTCGTCGTCGCCCTCAAGTCGCGCACCATCGCGCCGGCCGAGGCCATCGCGCAGTCGCTCGACGCATTGCGCTGGCTGCAGGCGCAGGGCGCGCGGCAGATCTACTTCAAGTACTGCTCCACCTTCGACAGCACGGCGCAGGGCAACATCGGCCCCGTGACCGAGGCGCTGATGGACGCGCTGAACTGCGACTTCACCATCGCCACGCCCGCCTTTCCAGACAACAAGCGCACCGTGTTCAAGGGCTACCTGTTCGCGGGCGAGGTGCTGCTCAACGAGAGCGGCATGCAGAACCATCCGCTCACGCCGATGACCGACCCGAACCTTGTGCGCGTGCTGCAGGCGCAGTGCAAACGCAAGGTGGGACTGATCGACTATGCGGTGGTGGCGCGCGGCGCGGCCGCCATCGACGAGCGCATCGCTCAGCTGAAGGCCGAGGGCGTGGGCATCGCCATCGTCGACGCGGTGTCGAACGACGACCTGCTGCGCATGGGCCCGGCACTTGCGAAGATGCCGCTGCTCACCGCAGGCTCGGGCGTGGCCATCGGCCTGCCGGCCAACTTCGGGCTTGCGCCTTCGTCGCAGGCCAGTGCGTTGCCCAAGGCCGGTGGCAGGACCGCGGTGGTCTCGGGCAGCTGCTCGCTCGCGACCAACCGGCAGGTGCTCGATTTCATCCAGCGCGGCGGCCAGGCGATGGCCATCGACCCGCTGCGCATCGCGGCGGGCGTGGACGTTGCCGCCGAAGTGCTGGCCTGGGCCACGCCCTTGATCGACAAGGGCCCCGTGCTCGTTTACTCGACCGCCGAAGCCGGCGCCGTGAAGTCGGTGCAAGGCAGGCTCGGTGTCGAGGAGGCCGGCGCGATGGTCGAACGCACCATTGCAGCCATCGCGCGCGGCCTGGTCGAACGCGGCGTACACCAGCTGGTGGTGGCCGGCGGTGAAACCTCGGGTGCATGCGTGCAGGCGCTAGGCATCGCGCAGATGCAGATCGGCCCGCAGATCGACCCCGGTGTGCCGTGGTGCCACGCGCGCTCCGACGCCGCGCCCGAGACGGGTGTGCACATCGCACTGAAGTCCGGCAACTTCGGTAGTGACGATTTCTTCACCAAGGCCTTTACAGTGCTCGCATGACCGAGAACGAAGCCCGCGCAGAAATCTGCCGCGTCGGCCGCAGCCTGTTCGAGCGCGGCTACGTGCATGCCACGGCCGGCAACATCAGCGTGCGGCTGGACGACGGCTTTCTGATCACACCGACCGACGCATGCCTCGGCTTTCTCGACCCGGCCCGATTGGCAAGGCTCGACGCACAAGGCCAGCAGACCAGCGGCGACCGCGCGAGCAAGACCATCGCGCTGCACACGCGAATCTACGCAGCCGCTCGCAAGTTCGATGCGAACACGGCCTGTGTGATCCACACGCACAGCACGCACTGCGTGGCGCTCACGTTGAACAACCCGGGTGACGAGCTGCTGCCCGCCCTCACGCCGTACTTCGTGATGAAGGTCGGCCACGTGCCGGTCATTCCGTACCACCGGCCCGGCGCACCCGAAGCGGCCGAACAGGTGGCGCAGGCCATCGAGCGCCTCGGCGCTGCCGGCACCCCGATCCGTGCCGTGATGCTCACGCGCCTGGGCCCCAATGTCTGGCACGACACGCCGGCCGCCGCCATGGCCGTGCTCGAGGAACTAGAGGAAACCGCCCGGCTTCAAATGCTTGCGAGCGCCGCAAGGCCTGCACCGCTGAACGCCGAACAGATCGATGAACTGCGCCGCACCTTCGGAGCGCGCTGGTAGTAGAAACACCCCATGCCCCAATTCGCCGCCAACCTCTCGATGCTCTATCCGGAGCTCGCCTTTCTCGACCGCTTCGACGCCGCCGCGAAAGACGGCTTCAAGGCCGTGGAGTACCTCTTCCCGTACGACTTTTCGAAAGACGAGATCCTCGCAAGGCTGAAGCACAACGGCTTGCAGCAGGTGCTGTTCAACGGCCCTCCCGGCGACTGGAACGGCGGCGAACGCGGCCTGGCCTGCCTGTCCGGACGCGAGGCCGAGTTCCGCGAAGGCATCGCCAGGGCCATCGACTACGCCGTGGCGCTCGACTGCCCCCGCATCCACGTCATGGCCGGCCTCGTGCCCGAAGGCCTGGAGCGCGATGCGCTGCGGCCCGTGTACCTGGACAACCTGCGCTGGGCCGCGGCCGAAGCTGCCAAGGCAAACCGCGACGTGCTGATCGAGCCGATCAACACGCGTGACATTCCGGGCTTCTTCCTCAACCGCCAGGACCAGGCGCACGAGATCGTCGAGGCCGTCGGCGCACCGAACCTCAAGGTGCAGATGGACCTGTACCACTGCCAGATCGTCGAAGGCGACGTGGCCATGAAGATCCGCAAGTACCTGCCCACCGGCCGCGTCGGCCACATCCAGATCGCCGGCGTGCCAGAGCGCCACGAGCCCGACATCGGCGAGCAGAACTACCCGTACCTGTTCGACGTGATCGACGAAGTGTCGGCGCAGTGCGGATGGCAGGGCTGGGTCGGCTGCGAATACCGGCCGCGCCGCGGTTCGGAGCCGGGCGGCACCTCGGCCGGGCTCGGCTGGTTGCGCGCTTTGCAGCAGCGCGCATGAAGCTCGAAGCGCTGCGCATTCCGGTGCCGCTGCGAGGTTTCGCGGCGGGCGATGCGCAGCTGTTCGACGTCACGCTGGCCGGCGACAGGGTCGGGTCCGTCGTGGCCAGCGCTCAACAGCAGCACGCGCGCGGCACGCTGCTGAGCGCACTGGTCGAGGCGCATGCGCACATCGACAAGAACTACACCGTGCAGGACGTGGGTGCGGCGCAGGGCAATCTGTTCGCCGCCATCGACCGCATGAACAAGCACCGCGACAGCTGGACCGGCGAGTCGCTGCGCCTGCGCATGGAGCGCGCGCTGCACGACGCATGGCAATCGGGCGCGCGCGCGCTGCGCACGCACCTCGATTGGGTGCAGCCCGAGCCGCCCGCCGCCCTGCCCGTGTTCGAGGCACTGCGCGAAGAATGGCGTGGCCGCGTCGAGCTGCAGTTCGTTTCGCTCACGCCGCTCGACCTGTTCGCCGACCT
The DNA here is from genome assembly GCF_047304045.1 of Variovorax sp. Varisp85. Classification (NCBI taxonomy): domain Bacteria; kingdom Pseudomonadati; phylum Pseudomonadota; class Betaproteobacteria; order Burkholderiales; family Comamonadaceae; genus Variovorax; species Variovorax sp. Varisp85. The sequence goes on along the minus strand of NZ_JBGLYN010000047.1, from coordinate 34,264 downwards.
TGCCGCTGGCGAGCGCATTGCATGCGAGGTGAAGCGTGCGGGCGGCGTGCTCGGCGCGTTCGTCTACCGCAACGAAGGCATCGTCCACAAGCTCGGGCGCGTGTTCGACCTCGCGCAGCAGCACGGGCTGGGGCTCGACTTCCATGTCGACGAAGGCCTCGACGCCGAAGCCAGCGGTCTGCGCAGCATCGCGCAACTGGTGCGTGCGCGCAATTTCAGGAACGGCGTGGCCTGCGGCCATGCCTGCTCGCTGTCGGTGCAGGGCGATGGAGTTGCCAATGAAACACTGGCGCTGTGCGCCGGCGCGGGCATTCACCTCGTCGCGCTGCCCACCACCAACCTCTACCTGCAAGGCGCCTGGGACCGCACGCCCGTGCAGCGCGGCATCACGCGCATCCGCGAGGCGGCGGCATGGGGCTTGCGTGCAAGCCTGGCAACCGACAACGTGCAGGACGCCTTCTATCCCTACGGCAGCTACGACCTCCTGGAGACCTTCGGCCTTGGTGTGCAGATGGCGCACCTGGCACCGGCCTCCGACTGGCTCGACGCCGTCACCGTGAGCCCCGCGAAAGCCCTGGGGCTCGCATGGGACGGGCGCATCGCGCCGGGCTGCCCGGCGGACCTGCTGGTGTTGGCGGCAACCGACGAACACGAACTCATCGGCCCGCGCGGACGGCAACGCACCGTCATCCGCGCCGGCCGGGCACTGGAGAAAACACAATGAGCATGGGCAAGCCAATGGCCAATTACGCCGCCGCCAGGCGCGTGGGCGATTTCGTCTTCATGAGCGGCGTGGTCGCGGTCGACCCCGCCACGCGCCGCGCAGTCGCAGGCTACGACGCGATTCCCGAGGCCGCACGCACCGCGCTGCAGGGTGTCGGCTACGCCACGGGGCAGATGTCGGTCGACGTGTTCGAGGCGCCCATCGTCGCGCAGAGCTGGTTCGTGCTCGAGCGCATCCGCCAGATCGCGGCCGAGCATGGCGGCACGATGGAAGACGTGGTGAAGCTGGTGCAGTACTTCCGCCACCTGCCGCACTACGCGTTCTACAACCGCGTGCGCGGCCTGTTCTATCCGGGCGAGCCGCCGGTGAGCACGGTGGTGGAGGTGTCGCGCTTCTTGCCGGGAGACGAAGTGCTGGTGGAAGTCGAAGCCACCATGTACCTGCCCCAGCGCTCGCCTTCTACTTGACGCCCGCGCCCTTCAGCAGGAACTCCGTCACCTGCTCGATCAGGTAGCGCCGGTCCTTGTCGTCGCCCTGCTGGGCCACGTTGCGGAAGTACGCGGCCTGGGTGGCGTGGTCGGCATAGAACTGCGTCACGGCCCAGATGTGGAACAGCACCAGCATCGGGTCGGCCTTGTCCATCAGGCCCTGGTTCATCCAGTTCTGGATCACGGCGGCGGCCTGGTCGGTGCGCTGCTTGCTCGTGTCCATCATGTCGTCGATGACCGGCGCGCCGCGCAACATCTCGGCGGTGAAGATGCGCGAGCGCAGCGGGTGCTCGAACGAGAACATCATCTTGCGCTGGATCAGGTCGCCCAGCACCTTGCGCGGGCCGAAGGCCTCGTCGCTGAAGCCGAACACCACGATCCAGTCGGTGAGGATGTCCTGCAGCACCTGGCGATACAGCGCTTCCTTGCTCTCTATGTAGTAGTGCAACTGCGCCTTCGAGAGCCCGGCCTTGTCGGCAATGGCCTGCGTCGATGCGCCGGCCAGCCCCTCGCTGGCGAACACTTCGATGGCGGCCTGGTTGATGAGGCCGAGCACCTGCGTGTACTTGCGCGAGCGGCCGCGCGTGGCGGGCGCCTCGCCGTCGCCTTCTTCGTTGATGGGAGGACGCGCGCTCACAGCTGGAGTTCCAGTTCCTGCCCCTTGGCGCGCGAGCAGCACAGGGCGACCTTGTGGCGGCGCTCGCTGCCTGTGAGGCAGAAGTCGCGATGCTCGGCGCCTGCACCGTCGCCCTCGACCACGCAGGTGCCGCACAGGCCCTGCTGGCACGACACGGGGATGTCGATGCCGACTTCGTGCAGCGCGTCGACGGCAGTCTGGTCTGCGGCAACGGGCACGCTGATGCCGCGCCGTGCGAGCTTCAGCGTGAAGGGCAGGCCGGTTGGGGTACCGGCATCGGTGGGTGTGGCGAAATATTCGGCGTGCAGCGCGTCTTCGGGCCAGTGCGCGGCCGCGTCGCGCACCGCCTGCATGAAGCCGCCGGGGCCGCACACGTACAGGTGCGTGCCAGGTGCGGGTCGGGCCAGCAGCGCTCGCAGGTCGATACGCTGCGAGGCGTCGCCCTGGTCGAGATGCAGCCGCAGATGCGGCGCCAGCGCGGGGTCGCGCAGCGCGCCGGCAAAGGCCAGGTGCTCCTCGCTGCGCGCGAACACGCAGAGCGTGAACGATGCGCCGCGCGCCGCGAGCGCCTGCGCCATCGCCAGGAGCGGCGTCATGCCGATGCCGCCGGCCATCAGCAGATGGTGCGCGGCCTCCTCGCGCAGCGGAAAGGTGTTGCGCGGCGCGCTGATCGCGAGCAGGTCGCCTTCGCGCACGCGCTCATGCATCGAGGCCGAGCCGCCGCGGCTGTCGAGTTCGCGCTTCACGCCGATCACGTACGAGTTGGCGCCGCAAGGCGCGCGCGCCAGCGAATACGGCCGCGAGAACCCACCAGGCATGTGCACGTCGATGTGCGCGCCGGCCTCGTAGGAAGGCAGCGGCCGGCCCCACGGATGGGCCAGTTCGAAGGCCAGTATTTCAGGCGTCTGCCGCGAGATGCGTTCGACGCGGACGGTGAGCGTGCGTTCGAGGCTCATGGTGATGTGTCTCCCTGCTTTCTGCGTTCTCTAGATGCTGCCCAGCTTGCGCGACACGCGCTCGATGAAGTGGCTGCGGTCGCTTGCAGTCACGGCGTTCATGTCGTGCAGCTGCAGCCACGTCACCTTGCAGCGCCATGCGAACAGCGCGCGCAATGCGCGCGTGAACAGCCGCCGGCCCGGGTCGCCGATCATCATCACGAACCAGCGCGGCGAGCCGCCGGTGGTCACCACCGTGAGCCGCTGGATGTGCCGCAGCCCAGACTTCGCGATCTGCCCCTTGCGCTGCGCCGGCAGGAAGGCCACGCCCGGCAGCCACACCCGTTCGAGCCAGCCCTTGAGCATCGACGGCGGTCCGTGGAACCAGGTCGGAAACACGAACACCAGGTGCTCGGCCCACAGCAGCGCCTCGACGTGGGGTTTCACGCGTTCGCGGATCAGGTCGGGGTTGTCGAGGTAGGCGATGCGCTCTTCGCGGGTCAGCGTCGGGTCGAAGCCCTCGGCGTACAGGTCGATGGCCTTGACGGGGTGCCGCGGCTGGAGCGCTTCGAGCGCGGTGCGGTAGAGCGCGTGGTTGAAGCTGTCAGGGTTCGGATGGCAGTGGATGACTAACGTTTTCATGGTTGAGGGCCGGTTCGCTCAGCGTTTCTTTGTTGCTGGCGAGACGGGGTCAGAGCCCAGGGGATAAAAGGCCGCGCAGTGCCTTATGGCAACCCAGGCGCCGGCATCTGACCCCGGCGCAAGCCCCGCGCGACCCACGGGAAAAAACGAAGCCGCCTACTTGCCCGTCAGCTTCTTGCGGACGTCGACACCGACGCCCTTGTTCACGAACTGCGTGGTGACGACCTTCGACAGGTCGACCTCGCCCGGCTTGTACAGGCCGGCCTTGACCATCTTGTCGTAGAAGTCCTTCACGCGCGCCTCGTCCATCGCGCCGATGCCCTTGGCGAGCGATTCGCCGCTGTCGACGATGCCCATCTTCTTCATCAGCTCGATGGAGCCCTGCGATGCGGCCACGGGCGAATCGGGGTTGATCTTGGCGATCATCTCGTTGGCCGCCTTGTTGTCGCCGTAGAGGTAGTTGTTCCAGCCGATGATCGAGGCCTCGACGAACTTGCGCACCGTCTCGGGCTTGTTCTTGATGAGGTCGGCGCGCGTCTCGACGGTGGTCGAGTAGGTCGAGAAGCCGTTGTCGGCCAGCAGCTGCACCACCGGGTCGAAGCCGGCCTGGGCCTTGATCGACAGCGGTTCCGAAATCGCATAGCCCTGCTGGATCGATTTCTTGTCGGCCAGGAAGGGGCCGACGTTGAAGGTGTAGGGCTTGAGCTGCGAGTCCTTGAAGCCGTGCTCCGATTTCATCCACTGCCAGAAGCTGAACTGGCCGTCCTTGCCGATGAAGGCCACGGGCGCCTTGGCCATGTCCTTGAAGGTGTCGAAGCCCTGGCCCGGGTGCGCGAACATGGCCTGCGGGTCTTTCTGGAAGAAGGCCGCGACGACCACGGTGGGCACGCCGTTCTTCACGTTGTCGAAGGACTGCAGCAGGTTGCCGGTCATCAGGAAGTCGACCTTGCCGGCCGGCAGCATCGGCCGGTTGTTGACCATCGGGCCGCCCTGCTGGATGTCGACGTCGAGGCCGTATTTCTTGTAGGTGCCGTCCACCAGCGCCTGGTAGAAGCCGCCGTGGCCGGCCTGCGCCTTCCAGTTGGTGGCGAATACCACTTTTTCCTGCGCCTGCGCGGCGAAGGCTGCGGTCAGCGCCAGGCCGAAGGCCAACGGGCGGAGATGGAAGGCGGGGATGCGCATGGGGACGTGCTCCTGTGGAGGTTTGGGAAAGTACGGGATGCGAAGACTATTCTTTTTCAGCGGTCGCGGGCCATGTCGGGCGACCAGCCGCGTGTTTTTCCGGGGTTCATCAAACCCATCGGATCGCTGCGCTTCTTGAACTCGATCTGCTGCGTGTCGATGGTCTTCATGCCGCCGTCCTCGATGGTGACGACATGCGGATTGAAGATCTTGCAGCCGCCCTGCGACTCGATCTCGCGGATCAGCTCGTACTGGTGGGCCTCGCCCTTCCAGCGCACGAGCAGGATGCCGAAGGTGCCGCACTCGCCGTTGGCGCGCGCGAAGTCCTGGTGCTGCAGCACGTCGTCGCCGAAGATTTGCAGATGGCGCTCGACCACGGCCGGGTCGAAGGGCTGGGCGTAGGCCACCTGCAGGTAGGTCCAGCTGCGATCGGCCTTCAGAGCCTGCAGCGTCGTGTGGTTGAAGGCGCACTCGTAGGCCGGGGGCAGGCCTTCGGCGAGCAGCTCGGCCTCGGTGCCGGCGACCGAGATCGTGCCGCCCTGTGCATCGGCCAGCGCACGAAAGTCCGCCATCGACCCGGGCGAGACCATGGCGAACACCGCATGCCGGTCGGCAGGAAAACGGTCGCGCATGGCCGTGTAGTAGGGCGAGAAGCGCGCCTCGACCGTGGACAGCAGGAAGATGTCGAGCGCGGGCGCCTGCGCCGCGACGGCGAAGGCTAGCGCGCCGCGGTACGTTTCGAACAGCACCGTGCAGTGCACCCATTCGACGGCCGGGCTCAGCGCGACCTCGACGTCGAGGATCACGCCGTTGGTTCCGTAGGCGTGGTGCACTTGCTGGATCTCGTCGCCATGCAGCTCGATGACGCGCGGCTCGCGCTCCACCGTCATCACGCGCGCGCGCAGCAGGTTGCCGGGGTCGCGCAGGATGCCGTGGCGGAATGAGCCGATGCCGCCGAAGCCGCCCGCGATGAAGCCGCCGATGGACGCCACATGCCAGGTCGAGGGCCACATGCGCAGCGCCTGCCCGGTCTCGCGTGCGGCGAGGTCGATGTCGTGCATGCGCGCGCCGGCCTCGACGCGGATGCGTCCGGGGTTGATGTCGAGCACGCGGCACATCTGCGTCACGTCGAGCACGATGCCGCCTTCGAGTGGCACGCACTGGCCGTAGTTGCCGGTGCCGCCGGCACGTACGGTGAGCGGCAGCTTCCATTTCGCGGCCACGGCGGCGGCCTGCCGCACGTCGTCCTCGGTGCTGACCTTGACGACGAGGTCGGCCACGCAGCCCGCGAGCTGCGCGGTGAGGATGGGGCTGTACCAGTAGAAGTCTTTCGACAGCTGCTTGCGTTGCGCCGGCGCGGTGATCAGGTTGAGGCCGTGCAGGTCTTCGCGCACTGTGTCCCAGTCGGCGGCAGGCGCGCTGGTTCCGTCGCATCCGGCAGGCACGGAGTTCATGGAACTTCCTGTCGTCTCTGTTCGGGGAACACCGCGGAACCGGCTTTACCGGGCCGCTGGTGTTGCCCCCGGTAGGGGGTTTGCGAAGCGACACGAAGTGCGCGAAGACTGGGGGCGAGCCTAGTTCTCACGGCGCATCTCGCTTTCGTGCCAGTGGCCGAGCACGAGGCGCGACAGGGCGGCGAACACGATGAAGATCACGATGCCCAACAACGACACCAGCAGCAGCGCCGCGAACATCATCGGAATCTCGGTGCGGAAGCTCGACTCGAGAATGCGCGATGCAAGACCCGTTTCCTTGCCCGCCGTGCCGGCCGTGAACTCGGCCACCACCGCGCCGATCAGGCTCAGCCCGCCCGCGATCTTCAGGCCCGCCATGAAGTACGGCAGCGCGCTGGGCGCGAGCAGGTAGCGGAAGGTCTGCCACGGCGAGGCCTTGTAGAGCTGGAACAGGTCGCGAAGATTGCTGTCGGCGCTTTTCAGGCCGATGACGGTGTTCGACAGGATCGGAAAGAAGGCCACGATCCACGCGCACAGCAGCAGCGCCGCGGTGGTGTTCGACACGTAGATGAGGATCAGCGGCGCGATCGCGATGATCGGCGTCACCTGCAGGATCACGGCGATGGGGAACAGGCCGATTTCCACCCACTTGAAGAGCGCGAACGCGATCGCCAGAAGCACGCCCCCGACGATGGCCGCACCGAGCGCGAGCAGCGTGAGCTTGATCGTGAACCACAGGGCGCTGGAGAGCGAATCCCAGTTGTCGAACAGCGTGCGAAGAATGAGCGAGGGTGCGGGGAGGATGTAGTGCGGGATGTTGTTGGCGCGCACGGTCCATTCCCAGAGCAGCAGGAGCGCCGCGATGATGACGACGGGCGCCACGATGCGCAGCATCGACTCGCGGCGGCGCAGCTTGTCTTCGTGGGCGCGCAGCGCGGCCTCGGAGGGCACCGCATCCGCATTGGCGTCCGCAAGGGCGACGGGCTCAGTGATCGATGTCGAGGCCATGCAGCGCTCCGTGCAGGGATTGGGACACCGCCGTGCAATGCGCGTTGTAGCGGCTCGATGTGCGGAACTCTTCGCCGCGCGGGTAGGGCTCGTCGATGCGGATCTCGTCGATCACGCGCCCTGGGCGCGCCGCCATCACGACGATGCGGTTCGACAGGTACACCGACTCGTACACGCTGTGCGTGACGAACACCACCGAGAAGCGGTGCTCGCGCCAGATGGCGAGCAGATCGTTGTTGAGCTTGATGCGCGTCATCTCGTCGAGCGCGGCAAAGGGCTCGTCCATCAGCAGCAGGCGCGGGTGCGTGACCAGCGCGCGCGCGATCGACACGCGCATCTTCATGCCGCCCGAGAGCTCGCGCGGATACACGTCGGCAAAGCGCGAGAGGCCGACCATCTCGAGCACCTGCTGCACCACCGGCGCCGCTGCGTCGCGGCTCATGCCGGCGAGCTTGAGCGGCAACCACACGTTGTCGAACACCTTGGCCCAGGGCATGAGCGTGGGCTCCTGGAACACGAAGCCCAGGTCGCGGTCGCTCTGCGTCTTTCCGGTGTTGGCGCCCGACCAGTGCATGTCGCCCGAGCTGAGCCGCGTCAGCCCCGCGATGAGGCGCAGCGCGGTGCTCTTGCCGCAGCCCGAGGGGCCGAGGAAGCTGATGAAGTCGTGCTCGCCGATGTCGAGCGACATGCCCTGCAACGCGAGCGTGCCGTTGGCGAAACGCTTGCTGACGTTGCGCAGGGTGACCAGCGGCGGGGTGGATGGCGTGGTGCTTTCCATGATGGCTGCGAGCCTAGCGCCAGGCGGGTTGGTTGGCGAGGCGCGACAGCGGGAAGCGGTCGACCTCGTGCAGCAGCTCGACGAAGCGGCGGCCCACGTGGTCGAGCACCGCCGCGCCCTTTTCGGCGGTGGCGCGCGTGGCGTCGCCGGCTGCGCCCGCGGGGTTGATGTCGTGCATCTGCCAGCCGAGCTTGCCGCTGGGGGTGATCGACAGGAACTTGTTCTCGGCGGCCAGTTGCTCCGTCATCGAGCTGAAGTTCTGGAACTGGTCCTTGCGCACGCAGTCGGGCGCGAGGTGCAGCATGACCGAGCTTTCGAGATCCCCGGCGTGAATGCCGTGCCGGCCCTCGTGCGCGGTGAACAGGCCCTCGGGCAGGCCCAGCGTGTACCAATTGGCGGCTACGACCATCATGTCGTGTTCCTCGCGCAGGTCGCGCGCAACGATGTCCATCACGCTCATCTGGCCGCCGTGGCTGTTGTAGAGCACCAGCTTGCGCACACCGGCCTTCGCGACGCAGGCGCCGATGTCCTTCCACAGCGAGATCAGCGTGTTGGCGGACACCGTGAGCGTGCCCGGATAGCGCGAATGCTCGTTGCTCTTGCCGTAGGGCACGGCGGGCAGAAACAGCACCGGCAGGTCGTCGGGCAGGTGCGGCAGCGTGGCGTGCACCATGCCGTCGATGGTGGCGGTGTCGGTCGACATCGGCAGGTGCGGGCCGTGCTGCTCGGTCGCGCCCACGGGCAGCACGGCAATGAGCCGTTCACGGTCGAGGCGGGAGAACTCTTCGCTGGTCAGGTCGGACCAGAAACGGCTGCGCAAGGGGACCGGGTTCATCGTGGCGTACCTCGTGGTGACGGGCAGTAGGAGCGGGGATGATGATCTAAATCATCCATTCGGTCAAAAAAAGATGGATTGGCAGGTTACCCACGCCGCGGCCGCCGAATGCAGCACCCCTTGATGGCGGCTCTCCTTGGGCATATAAGTCGTTCATGTTTCCTCGGCTTGTCGCAAGGCGGAAAGGGGACGCTATGAAGAGACGCATCTACTGGCTGATGCCGGACCTGGCGAGCGCCAGGCGGGCGATGGACGATCTGGTGCGGGCGCGCGTCGACGTTGCGCGCATTCATTTCGCCGGACCGGAAGGCATGGACATGGCCGGGCTCCATGCGGCCAACGTGTGGCAGACCTCGGACGTGGTCCACGCAGCCAAGACCGGGTGGGCGGTCGGCAGCGCCTGCGGCATCGTCGTCGGCCTCATGGCTGCCCTGATGTTTCCGATCTTCGGCGACGATCCCGAATGGGAAGTGGCCGTGCTGGTGGCCGTCGTGGGTGGCGTGGTCGGCACTTGGTCGGCCAGCATGATCGGCATTTCCATCCCCAGTCCCAGGCTGCAGCGTTTCGAGGGCGCCATCGCGCAGGGACAGATCCTGCTGATGGTGGACTTGCCGCGTTCGCGCGTGCGGGACATCGAGGCGCTGCTGCAGTCTGCGCATCCCGAGGCCCGGTTCGAGGGCGAAGAGCCGCGAGTTCCGGCGTTTCTCTGAAGCGCGAATGAGCCCTGAACCCATGATGCCGAGCCGAGGGACCGCACATGATCATGGCCGTCGCCCTGTTGCTCATCGTGCTCGGCTCGGTGCTGTTCCACGTCTTCAATCCATGGTGGACGACGCCCCTGGCTTCGAACTGGCAGCCGATGGACGACACCCTGACCATCACGCTGGTGATCACGGGGATCTTCTTCGTCGTCATCAACGTGTTCGTCGCCTACATGCTGGTGCGCTTTCGCCATCGCGAGGGGCACCGGGCGGCGCATGAGCCCGAGAACAGGAAGCTCGAGCGCTGGCTGATCGGCGGCACCACCGTCGGCATCATGGCGCTGCTGGCGCCCGGCCTCGTGGTGTACGCGAACTACGTCAGGGAGCCCCGCGACGCCCTCGTGCTGGAGGTGCTGGGCCAGCAATGGCAATGGCGCTTCCGCTTCCCGGGGCCGGACGGCAAGCTGGGCGCGAGCGACGCGCGCTTCGTCAGCGCCACCAATCCGTTCGGGATCGACCCGGGCGACCCCGCCGGGCAGGACGACCTCCTGATCCCCGGCGACGAGGTGCACCTGCCGCTCGGCAAGCCGGTGCTGGTGCTGATGCGCTCGAACGACGTGCTGCACGACTTCTTCGTACCGCCGTTCCGCGCCCGGATGAACATGGTGCCGGGGCAGGTCAGCCGCTTCTGGTTCACCCCGAGCGTCGCGGGCCGCTACGAGGCGCTCTGCGCGCAGCTGTGCGGCGTGGGCCATCCCAACATGCGCGGCTACGTGGTGGTGGAGGACCCGGCGAACTACAAGGCCTGGTACGCGGCTCTGCCGAGCTTCGCCAAGTCGCAGGCCAAGGCGCCCGAGGCGCCTGCCGCTCCGGCCGGCGCCTCTGCGGCAGGCGGCGCACGCGTCGAGCAGGGCCGCGCGCTGGCGGACGCCAAGGGATGCGTGGCCTGCCACACGATCGACGGCAGCCCGCGCGTGGGGCCGACCTGGAAGGGCCTGCACGGCAAGACCGAGACCATGGCGGACGGCTCCACCGCGCTGGTCGACGAAACCTATCTGCGCAGCTTCATCCGCGATCCGCAGGCCCGCCATGTGAAGGGCTTCCCGCCGGTCATGCCCAAGATCGAAATGACCGATGAAGAACTGGCCGCGCTGGTGGCCTACATCCAGAGTCTGGGCAGCCCGCCGGCGCAGGCTGCCGCCGAACAGAAGGCTGCGCGATGAACTCTTCTTCGCCCACGGGGCAGGCCATGCCCCACGCCGACGACGCCGGGCACCCCGCGCCGCAGAGTTTCCTGACCCGCTACGTCTGGAGCCAGGACCACAAGGTGATCGCCGTCCAGTACGCCTGCACCGCCATCGCAGTGGGCGTGGTGGGCCTGGTGCTGTCCAACCTGATGCGGCTGCAGCTCGGCTTTCCCGGCCAGTTCGAGTTCATCAACGCCGAGCGCTACTACCAGTTCGTGACCATGCACGGGATGATCATGGTGATCTACCTGCTCACGGCGCTGTTCCTCGGCGGCTTCGGCAACTACCTGATCCCGCTGATGGTGGGGGCGCGGGACATGGTCTTTCCCTACCTCAACATGCTGAGCTTCTGGGTCTACCTGCTGTCGGTGGTGGTCCTGATGGCGAGCTTCTTCGTCCCGGGCGGCCCCACCGGCGCGGGCTGGACGCTGTATCCGCCGCAGTCGATCCTGCCCGGCACGCCGGGCCATGCGGGCGGCATCGTGCTGATGCTGGTGTCGCTGCTCATCTTCATCGTGGCGACCACGATGGGCGGCCTCAACTACGTGACCACCGTGCTGCAGGCGCGCTGCGAAGGCATGACGCTGCTGCGCATGCCGCTCACGGTGTGGGGCATCTTCGTGGCCACCATCCTCGCGCTGCTCGGTTTCCCGGCGCTGTTCGTCAGCGGCGTGATGCTGCTGCTCGACCGGACGCTGGGCACCAGCTTCTTCATGCCGGCGCTGGTGTCGATGGGGCAGGTGACAGGCTACAAGGGCGGCAGCCCGCTGCTGTTCCAGCACCTGTTCTGGTTCTTCGGCCACCCCGAGGTCTACATCGTGGCGCTGCCGGCCTTCGGCATCGTCTCCGACCTGATCAGCGTGCACGCGCGCAAGTGCATCTTCGGCTACCGCATGATGGTGTGGGCCATCGTCGCCATCGGCGCGCTCAGCGTGGTGGTCTGGGCGCACCACATGTTCGTGAGCGGCATGAACCCGTACTTCGGCTTCTTCTTCGCGACCACCACGCTGATCATCGCGGTGCCCACCGCGATCAAGGTCTACAACTGGATCCTGACGCTGTGGCGCGGCGACATCCACCTGACGGTGCCGATGCTGTTCGCGCTGGCCTTCCTCTGCACCTTCCTCATCGGCGGGCTGACCGGCCTGTTCCTTGGCAACGTGAGCGTGGACATCCCGCTCTCGGGCACCTATTTCGTGGTGGCGCACTTCCACATGGTGATGGGTGTGGCGCCGCTGCTGGTGGTGTTCGGTGGCATCTACCACTGGTTTCCCAAGGTCACGGGCCGCATGCTCGACGACCGGCTCGGCCAGCTGCATTTCTGGATCACCTTCCTGGGCACCTACCTGATCTATTTCCCGATGCACTACCTCGGGGTGCTGGGCATGCCGCGGCGCTACTACAACTTCGACGGCTACAAGTTCATCCCGCCCTCGGCATTCACCCTGAACACGTTCATCACCGTGGTCGCGCTGATCGTCGGCGTGGCGCAGCTGCTCTTCATCGCCAATCTCGCCTGGAGCGCCTGGCGCGGACAGCGGGCCGACGCCAATCCATGGCGTGCCGCCTCGCTCGAATGGCAGACGCCCGCCACGCCGCCGGGCCACGGCAACTGGGGGCCACGGCTGCCGGTGGTCTACCGGTGGGCCTATGCCTATGGAGAGCCGGGCGCGGCGGAAGATTTCGTCGCGCAGAACGCGCCGCCGCAGGCCGGGGCCGGGGAGCCCGAGCCGGAAGGCCAGAGCGAGGTCCGGGGAGCGCCGGCATGAGCGCAGCGCCGGGCCGTTCCCAAGCAAGCTCGCACCGCAGTGCGCAGCACGGAGGTCTCTTGACGACCGCGGTTGCCGCCTGGAGCGACCGCGGCGGCCGGCCCCGCGATGCGCGCGCGAGCGCGGCCAGCATCGGCCTGTGGGTCTTCATGGGCGTGGCCACCGCGCTGTTCTCGCTCTTCATCGTGGCCTACGTGATGCGCATGAGCGGCGACGACTCGATGACGATCGCGCTGCCGTGGCAGCTCTGGCTCAGCTCGGCGCTGCTGGTGGCGGGCAGCGTGGCGCTGCAAGGGGCCGGTGGCGCATCGCGCGGCGCCGACCCGAAGCGGGCGCGCCGCCTGCTGCTGGCGGGAGGTCTCTGCGCGGTGGGCTTCCTGGGCGTGCAGCTGTGGGCCTGGCAGGCGCTGCTGAGCGCGCAGGTGATGCCGGCCGGCAATCCGGCGGGCAGCTTCTTCTATCTGTTGACCGCGATGCACGGGCTCCACCTGGCAGGTGGGCTGGTCGGGTGGGCCTGGATGGCGCACGCCGCATGGCCCGATCCCGCCAGGGCCGCATGGCGCATCGCGCTGTGCGCGCGCTACTGGCACTTCATGCTGGCGGTGTGGCTGGTGCTGTTCGCGCTGCTGGGGTGGGTGACGCCGGAGGTGGCGCGCTTCGTCTGCGGCACATCCTGAGGAGGCATCCATGAACAACACCGCAACCATCGCGGCAACGCCGTTGAATCCGACCCTTGCCGCAAGCGGCTGGCGCGGGCTGATTGCCGACTGGTCTTCCGATCGCCAGGCGTTCCACGTCTCGTGGGGCAAGGCGATGATGTGGATCTTCCTGCTCAGCGACACCTTCATCTTCAGCTGCTTCCTGACCGGCTACATGACGGTGCGCGTCTCGACCACCGTGCCGTGGCCCAACCCGAGCGAGGTGTTCGCGCTCCACGTGGCGGGCGCCGACGTCCCGTTGCTGCTGATCGCGATCATGACCTTCGTGCTCATCAGCAGCAGCGGCACGATGGCGATGGCCGTCAATTTCGCCTACCGCCGTGACCGCGTGAACGCCGCCACGCTGATGATCGTGACTGCGACCCTCGGCGAACTCTTCGTCGGCATGCAGGCCTTCGAGTGGTCCAAGCTGATCCTGCATGAAGGCGTGCGGCCCTGGGGCAACCCGATGGGCGCGGCGCAGTTCGGCTCGACCTTCTTCATGATCACGGGCTTTCACGGGCTGCACGTGTCGGCCGGCGTGGTCTTCCTGTTCACCGTGGCCTTCAAGCTGATCCGCGGCGACTACGACAAGAAGGGCAACTACCAGATCGTCGAGATCGCCGGGCTGTACTGGCACTTCGTGGACCTCGTGTGGGTCTTCATCTTCGCGCTGTTCTATCTCTGGTGAGGACGACCATGAACCCTGACACCGGCCAACAACATCCGATCGGCCTCTATCTCAAGATCTGGGGGCTGCTGTTCGTGCTCAGCACGATGTCGTACCTGGTCGACTACTTCCATTTCCATGGGTACCTGCGATGGACCCTGATCATTGTCTTCATGCTGCTGAAGGCGGGGCTGATCGTCTCGGTCTTCATGCACATGGCCTGGGAGCGGCTGTCGCTGGTCTATGCCATCCTGGTGCCGCCCCTGTGCCTGCTGGTCCTGGTGTGGTTGATGGCGGCGGAGGCCGGCCACACCTTCCTGACACGGATGACGTTCTTCCACTGATGGCGGCGCGGGCGGCGGCCCGGCTCAGCGCCGCACCACGTAGCGCGTGACCACCGGCGGCGACTCGCCCAGGTGGAACGCCAGCCGGCGCTCGCGCAGCGCCATGTCGCTCGCGGTGGCGCGGTTGAAGCGGCGCAGGTGATCGGTCCACGATTCGTCGACGATCTGCTCCACATAGCGTTCCGGCTGCGCAATGTCGTGCAGCAGCTCCCAGCCGATGGCGCCCTGGCTCAGGCGCGCACGGCGGGTCTGCTGCATCACGAGGTGGAAGGCGGGGGCGCGGGCCGGGTCGATCATGAATTCCACTGTGATGACCACGCGGCCGTCTTCCTGCGGCGCCTCGGCGGGCGGGCCGGCGGCCCAGCCGGCCTGGGCGGGGCTGGTGTCGTCCTCGCCGCTCACGTCGGTCACCCAGCGCAGCGCGGCGAGCATCAGCAGCGTGCCGCTGACGGCAGCCACGCACAGGCTGGCGACCAGCGTGGTGACCGTGGCCACCTGGCCCCAGAGCGCTGCGCCGATCGCGCTCGCGCCCATGATCGCCATCTGGTACATCGACATGCCGCGCGCGCGCACCCAGTCGGGCAGCGCGAGCTGGGCCGACACCGACAGCGAATTGGCCACCGTGATCCATGCCATGCCGCCGAAGAACATCGCCGGCACCGCGACCCATGCATTCGGCGCGAAGGCCATGACGGCGGTGGCGCCCGACTGCAGCAGCGTGCCGCGCAGCACCAGCTGGTCGCGCCCCATCGCCTGGCGCAGCCGCGGCAGGAACAGCACCGCGACGATCGCGCCCGAGCCCATGGCCGCCAGCAGCAGCGTGAAGGTGCCGGCGCCGCCGCCCTCGAGGTTGCGCGCCAGCAGCGGCAGCAGCGCCAGCAGCGCGGTCGAGTGGAAGAAGAAGATCGAGATGCGCGTGAGCACCGCGCGCATGCGCTGCGACTGCCGCACGAACTGCACGCCCACGCGCATCGCGCTGACGAGCTTCTCGCGGCCCAGCGGGTTGGGTGTGTGCTCGCGCCGCCAGCGCAGCACCACGAAGCCCGAGGCCACCGACAGCACCGCGTTCAGCGCGAACACCCACACGGTGCCTGCGCTCGCGATCAGCATGCCGGCCGTGAGCGGGCCGACGATGCGCGAGGCGTTCATCGCGATGCCGTTCAGGCCCAGCGCGGCCGGCAGCTGCGGGCGCGGCACCAGCTCGGGCACGATGGCCGCAAACACCGGCCAGCGCAGCGCCAGGCCGATGCCGTTGGCGAAGGTCAGCGCCAGCAGCAGCGGCGCGGTCATGAGGTCGAGCGCCAGCGCCGCGCACAGCACGATGGCCGTGCCGGCCAGCCAGAACTGCGTGGCCACCAGCCAGCGCCGGCGGTCCAGGATGTCGGCCAGCGCGCCGCTGGGCAGGCCCAGCAGGAACACCGGCAGCGTGGAGGCCGACTGCACCAGCGCCACCCAGATCGGCGAGGTGGTCAGCGAGGTCATCATCCACGCGGCGGCCACGTCGTTCATCCACATGCAGATGTTGGCGACGAGCCAGGTGCTCCACAGCATGCGGAACACGGGAAGCTGGAGCGGCACGAGGGCCGCGAGCTTCGCCGGCTGCGGCCGCACGGGCGGGATGGGCGTCTCTTCGGGGGATATGGGTGGCATGTGGCGCTATTTTGGCGCGCCCGCCGCCGTCATCCCCTGTCGCTGCGCGCGAGGCGGTGTTCGAGGCGGCGAAGAAGCGTCGTCAGCACCAGCGTCATCACCCAGTAGATGACCGAGATCGCGAGGTACGGCTCCCAGTAGCGCGCGTAGGCACCCGCCACGGTGCGCGCCGCGTACGCCAGCTCGGCCAGGCCGATGGCCGAGACCAGCGACGTGTCTTTCAGCAGCGCGATCGCGTTGTTGCCAAGCGGCGGCAGCATGCGGCGGAAGGCCTGCGGCAGCACCACGTAGCGCATCACCTGCGCGGGCGAGAAGCCGATCGAGCGGCCCGCATCGAACTGTCCGCGCGAGATCGACTGGATGCCGGCGCGGAACACCTCGGAGATGTAGGCCGCCGAATTGAGCGTGAGCGCCACCACGCCGGAGATGAGCGCGCCGTGCTCCTGCTTGAGCGTGCGCGCGAGCTCGCCGTCGATCAGGATGCCCGTCGTCGGGTGGATGAATACCGGCATCACCGCGAAGTGGATCAGCAGGATCTGCACGAACAGCGGCGTGCCGCGGAAGAAGCTCACGTACACAGTGGCCGGCCAGCGCAGGAAGAAGCGCGCGACCCAGGTCCACGGTGCGTGGCGCGGATGCGCGAGCCGAGCGAGCGCGAGGCACAGGCCCCAGCTCGAACCCAGCAGCACGCACACCACGGTCATGCGCAGCGTCATCCAGGCGCCTTGCCAGAACAGGTCCTTGTATTCGACCAGGATGTCCCATCGGAACCATCCGAAAAGAAGAATTGGTTGTTCCATCTATCGCCTCCGCTTCATCGCGTCAAACTCAAAAAACACACGGCCGCATCGTGGCGGCCGTGATCGGATCACAGGTGGGGTGCGGCTCAGCGGACGTTCGGGTCCTTGTTGAACCACTTCTTGTAGATCGTCGCGTAGCTGCCGTCGGCGCGGATGGCCGCGAGGCCGGCCGTGAGCTTGTCGAGCAGGGCCTTGTCGCCCTTCTTCACGACGATGCCGAAGCCCTCTTCGGGGAAGGACTTGTCGTCCAGCGTCTTCAGGTCGGGGTTCTGCGCCACGCGATAGGCGATGACGCCGTTGTCGCCCATGGCGGCATCGACGCCGCCGCCGGCCAGCTCGGAAATGATGAGCGGCGTGCTCTCGAAGCGGCGGATGTCGGGGTTGGTCTTGCCGAACTCGCGCGAGGCGATGTCGTCGGCGGTGGAGGCGCTGACCACGGCGATCTTCTTGCCGGCCAGTTCCTTCAGCGAGGCGACCTTGCTGTTCTTCGGCAGCGCGATCAGCTGGCGGGCCGCGAAGTACGGCGGCGTGAAGTCGTAGCTCTGCTTGCGCTTCTCGTTGATGGTCACGCCCGAGATGACGAGGTCGACGTCGCCGTTGTTCAGCGCGCCGAAGATGCCGGTGAAGGGCGTGTTGACGATCTTGATCTTCAGGCCCTGCTGCTTCGCGATGGCGTTGATGATGTCGATGTCGAAACCGACGATCTGCTTGTCCTTGTTCTCGAAGGCGAAGGGCGCGTAGGTGGCGCTGGAGGCCACGGTGAGTTCGCGGTTCTGGGCCTGGGCACTGAATGCGAGCGTGGCGGCAGCGAGGCCGAGGGTCAGGGCGCGGCGGAGGGAGTTCATTCGGGGGTCCTTGTTTTTCGCCGTCCGGCGGGAGGTGGTGGGCGGGGATTTTAGGCTGTCGCTATCGGGCGGCCGCGTCGCCGCATGCACTCAGCGTGCCAGATGCCCCAGCGGCAGCGCGCTGCTCGCCTTCACCTCGCCCAGCGAGAAACTGGTGTGCAGGTCCTTCACATTCGGCAGGTTCATCAATTGCTGGCGCGCAAAGGACGAGAAGCTGTCGAGATCCTGCGCCACCACCTGGAGTTCGAAGGTGCCGGTGCCGCTGATGTAGTGGCAGGCCACCACCTCGGGCATCCTGCGGATCGCGTCCTCCAGCTTGCGGGTGGCCTCGTGGGTGACGCGCTCGGTGTCCACGCGCACGAAGGCAAGCACGCCGAGCCCGATCTTGTGGCGGTCGATCTCGGCGTGGTAGCCCTTGATGACGCCTGCCTCCTCGAGTGCCCGCACCCGGCGCCAGCAGGGCGCGGCCGAGAGCCCCACGCGTTGCGCAAGCTCGGCGTTGGTGAGGCGACCGTCGGCCTGCAGTTCTTGCAGAATTGCGAGGTCGAACTTATCGATGCTTTCCATTGGTGAGGATTTTAAGCAAGATTCTTTCTGGAAGCCGCTTTTTCGAGGCAAAGAACGCAAACACCTGTCGCCAACCCCGGCATACACTTTGCGTGACCATGGGCTCGCGCCCTACCGGGCACAGACCCAAGCAATCAGCCAGGCCCACAAGGCCCTGCCATACGGAGACAGACACCATGAACGCCCCGCTGCCCGAGCACATCCGCAAGGCGCTAGAAACCGTCACGCTCGACGACAAGTACTCCCTCGACTACGGCCGTGCCTTCATGAGCGGCGTCCAGGCCCTCGTGAAGCTGCCCATGCTGCAGCAACTGCGCGACAAGCAGGCTGGCAAGAACACCGCCGGCTTCATCAGCGGCTACCGCGGCTCTCCGCTAGGCGGCTACGACCAGGCGCTGTGGAAGGCAAGCAAGTTCCTCAAGGAACGGAACATCGTCTTCCAGCCCGGCGTGAATGAAGAGCTGGCGGCCACCGCACTGTGGGGCACCCAGCAGCTGGGCTTCTCGCCCGCGGGCACCAACAAGTTCGACGGCGTGTTCGGCATCTGGTACGGCAAGGGCCCGGGCGTGGACCGCTGCTCCGACGTCTTCAAGCACGCCAACATGGCCGGCACCACCGAATTCGGCGGCGTGATCGCGGTGGCGGGCGACGACCACATCTCCAAGAGCAGCACGGCCGCGCACCAGAGCGACCATATCTTCAAGGCCTGCGGCACGCCGGTGTTCTTCCCCACGAGCGTGCAGGAAATCCTCGACCTGGGCATCCATGCCTTCGCCATGAGCCGCTTCTCGGGCGTGTGGTCGGGCATGAAGACGATCCAGGAGATCGTCGAGTCGAGCGCCACGGCGATGATCGACCCCGAGCGCGTCGAGATCGTCATCCCCACCGACTTCGAGATGCCGCCCGGCGGCCTGCACATCCGCTGGCCCGACCATGCGCTGGAGCAGGAAGCCCGGCTCATGCACTACAAGTGGTATGCCGCGCTGGCGTACATCCGCGCCAACCGGCTGAACCACAACGTGATCGAGGGCCCGAACGACCGCTTCGGCATCATGGCCAGCGGCAAGGCCTTCAACGACACGCGCCAGGCGCTGATCGACCTCGGCCTGGACGACGCGGCCTGCCGCCAGCTCGGCATCCGCCTGCACAAGGTGGGTGTGGTGTGGCCGCTCGAGGCGCAGCTCACGCGCGAATTCGCCACCGGCCTGCAGGAGATCCTGGTGGTCGAGGAGAAGCGCCAGGTCATCGAATACCAGCTCAAGGAAGAGCTCTACAACTGGCGCTCCGACGTGCGCCCCAACGTGGTCGGCAAGTTCGACGAGGGCGAAGTGCACGCGGCCGAGGGCTACTCGGGCGGCGAATGGTCGATGCCCAACCCGACCGCGCACACCCTGCTGCGCGCCAATGCCGACCTGAACCCCGCGCTGATCGCCAAGGCCATCGCCTCGCGCCTGAAGAAGACTGGCCTGCTGGCCGCCGCCGGCGCTGACATGGCCGCGCGCATCGATGCCCAACTCGCCATCCTCGAAGCCAAGGAACGCGCGATGGTGGTGCAGCAGGCCTCCACCAGCGTGGCCGACGCCACGCGCCAGCCCTGGTTCTGCTCGGGCTGCCCGCACAACACCAGCACCGTGGTGCCCGAAGGCTCGCGCGCCATGGGCGGCATCGGCTGCCACTTCATGGCGACCTGGATGGACCGCTCCACCATCGGCTTCACGCAGATGGGCGGCGAGGGCGTGCCATGGGTGGGCCAGCAGCCCTTCACCACCGACCAGCACATCTTCGCGAACCTGGGCGACGGCACGTACTTCCACAGCGGCCTGCTCGCCATCCGCCAGAGCATCGCGGCGGGTGTGAACATCACCTACAAGATCCTCTACAACGACGCGGTCGCCATGACCGGCGGCCAGCAGGTCGGCGAGCGGCCGGAAGGCCACTCGGTGCTGCAGATTGCCGAGAGCCTGCATGCCGAGGGCGCCGCGAAGGTCGTGATCGTGACCGACGAGCCCGAGAAGTACGAGGGCGTGCACATCCCCGGCGACCATGTCCAGGTGAAGCACCGCGACCTGCTCGACGAGGTGCAGCGCGAGTTCCGCAAGATCCCCGGCACCACGGCCATCATCTACGACCAGACCTGCGCGACCGAGAAGCGCCGCCGCCGCAAGCGGGGCACGGCCGTCGATCCGGCCAAGCGCGTGGTCATCAACGAGCTGGTCTGCGAAGGCTGCGGCGACTGCAGCGTGCAGAGCAACTGCCTGTCGGTCGAACCGCTGGAGACCGAGTTCGGCCGCAAGCGCACCATCAACCAGAGCAGCTGCAACAAGGACATGAGCTGCCTGAAGGGCTTCTGCCCGAGCTTCGTCACCGTCGAAGGCGGCCAGCTCAAGAAGAAGGGCAAGAACAAGGGCGCCACGCCGGCCGAGTTCGGCCTGCTGCCCGAGCCCGCGATTCCGTCGCTGGTCGGCGGCAAGGTCTGGGGCGTGGTGGTGGCGGGCGTCGGCGGCACCGGCGTGATCACCATCGGCCAGCTGCTCGGCATGGCGGCGCACATCGAGGCCAAGGGCATCGTCACGCAGGATGCGGCCGGCCTCGCGCAGAAGGGCGGCGCCACCTGGAGCCACGTGCTCATCGGCGACACGCAGGACGACATCCGCACCACGCGCGTCGGCACCGCGGCGGCCGACCTGATCCTGGCCTGCGATCCGCTGGTCACGGTCAACGGCGAAACCATGGCGCGCATGCGCGAAGGGCGCACGCACGTGGCGCTCAACAGCCACAGCTCGCCGACGGCGGCTTTCGTGCGCAACGCCAACTGGCAGAACCCCGAAGACGCTTGCGCCGCCGAGATCGCGCGCGCCGTGGGCGTCGACGGCATGGGCACCTTCGACGCCGATGCCGCCGCCACCACGCTGATGGGCGACAGCATCTACGTCAACCCGATGATCCTGGGCTACGCCTGGCAAAAGGGCTGGATCCCGCTGGCGCACGAGTCGCTGATGCGCGCCATTGAACTCAACGCCGTGGCCATCGAGAACAACAAGACGGCGTTCGAATGGGGCCGCCAGGCGGCGGTGCGTCCTGAGGAGCTGCAAAAGCGCGTGCGTCCCGGCCAGGTCATCGAGTTCAAGAAGCGCGAATCGGTCGAAAGCCTGGTCGCGCGCCGCGTCGAGTTCCTGACCGGCTACCAGAACGCCGCCTACGCCGACGAATACAGGCAGTTCGTCGGCAAGGTGCAGCAGGCCGAATCGGCCGCCGGCAAGAGCACCGCGCTGACCGAAGCGGTCGCGCGCTATCTGTTCAAGCTGATGGCCTACAAGGACGAGTACGAAGTCGCCCGCCTGCACACCGATCGCAGCTTCCTCGACCGCGTCGAAGGCATGTTCGAGGGCGACTACAAGCTCAACTACCACCTGGCGCCGCCGCTCATCGCGAAGAAGGACGCCAAGGGGCAGCTCCAGAAGCAGAAGTTCGGCCCCTGGATGCTCACGGGCTTCCGCTTCCTCGCGAAGCTGAAGGGCCTGCGCGGCACGGCGCTCGACATCTTCGGCCGCACCGAGGAGCGCAAGACCGAGCGCGCGCTGATCGGCGAGTACCGCGCCAGCATCGAGGAAGTGATCGGAGGCCTGCGCGCGGACAACCACGCGCTGGCGCTGGAAATCGCGGCCCTGCCCGAGCAGATCCGCGGTTACGGCCACGTGAAGGATCGCAACCTGGCGGCGGCCCGCACCCGCTGGAGCGAGCTGATGGCCAAGTGGCGCAATCCGCAGGGGCAGCGCGCGGCGGCCTGATCTTCAAGGCTGGTCGACCATGCAACGGGCGCCCGATGGGCGCCCGTTGCTATTCAAAACATAGCAAAACGGCGCGCAATCCTCTGCCCGGAAAGCCCTCCCGGCCGCGCCGGATAAGCGCGCGGAGCGGTCATCTGCGCCGAATACAATGGCCGGTGCTGTGCGCGGCCAAGCCGCGCCGCGCTTTGACTTGCGGTCCGCCTCCTTCGCGGCCGCGAAGCCCAAGGAACCGCGGGCACGTCCTGCGCTCCCATCGTTTTCTCTTCCCTCTGCTGGAGACTCTCTTGTTCATTTCCTCTGCTTTCGCCCAGACCGCGCCCGCTGCAGCCGGCGGCGGTGACATGTTGTCCTCCCTCGGCAGCATGCTGCCGCTGGTGCTGATGTTCGTGGTGCTGTACTTCGTCATGATCCGGCCCCAGATGAAGCGCCAGAAGGAAGCCCGCGCCATGATCGAGGCCCTGGCCAAGGGCGACGAAGTCGCCACCGCCGGCGGGGTGCTCGGCAAGATCACCTCGATCGGCGACCAGTACCTCGGCCTCGAAATCGCCAATGGCATCGAGATCAAGATCCAGCGCAGCGCCGTGGTGCAGGTCTTGCCCAAGGGCGCCGTCAAGCAATAAAAGCGTGAGCTGAACCTTGCGCCTTGCGGCGCAGGGCCCCAATTCACGCCGTGTTCCGTTTCAGAAAAAGCGCTTTCTCATGAACCGTTACCCGGTCTGGAAGTACGCGATCATCGTGGTCGTGTTGCTCGTGGGGCTCATCTACGCCCTGCCCAATTTCTTTGGCGAGGCGCCTGCGGTGCAGGTGTCGGCTGCGAAGTCGACCGTCAAGATCGACGCGTCGACCCGGGCCAGGGTGCAGGAGCTGCTCAAGACGGCCGGCCTCACGCCCGAACTGCTGAGCCTCGAACCCACCGCGGTGCGGGCGCGGTTCGCCACCACCGACGACCAGATCAAGGCGCGCGATACGCTGCAGCAGGCCCTGGTGCCGAACGCGGACGAACCCTCCTACGTGGTGGCGCTGAACCTCGTGTCGCGCTCGCCCTCGTGGCTGACCGCGCTGCATGCCTTCCCGATGTACCTGGGCCTCGACCTGCGCGGCGGCGTCGACTTCCTGCTGCAGGTCGACATGCGCGGCGTGCTCGACAAGAAGGCCGAATCCTTCGCCGGCGACATCCGCATGGGGCTGCGCGAGAAGAAGGTGCGCGGCAGCGCCGTAAACCGCAACGGCCAGACCGTCGAAATCACGCTGCGCGACGCCGACAGCGTGGAAACCACCCGGCGCCTGATCCAGGACACGATGCCGGACCTCAGCACCGTCGAGAGCCAGCAGGGCACCGAATGGCGCATCGTGGCCAGCATCAAGCCCGAGGCCGCGCGCCGCATCCAGGACGCGGCGCTCAAGCAGAACGTCACGACGCTGCACAACCGGATCAATGAACTCGGCGTGGCCGAACCCGTGATCCAGCAGCAGGGCATCGACCGCATCGTCGTGCAACTGCCCGGCATGCAGGACCCGGCCCAGGCCAAGACCATCATCGGACGCACCGCCACGCTCGAAATGCGCATGGTGGACGAAAGCGCCGAAGGCCGCTCGGCTGAACTGAGCGGTGGGCCGGTGCCTTTCGGTTCCGAGAAATTCCTCGATCGCCAGGGCCGTCCGGTGATCGTGAAGAAGCAGGTGCTCGTCACCGGCGAGAACCTCACCGACGCGCAGCCCGGCTTCGACCAGCAGAGCAACCAGCCCAAGGTCGACCTGACCATGGACTCGAAGGGCGGCACCATCATGCGTGACGTGAGCCGCGAGAACTACAAGAAGCGCATGGCCATGCTGATCTTCGAGAAGGGCAAGGGCGAAGTGCTCACGGCCCCGTCGATCAACGGCGAACTGGGCAACCGTTTCCAGGTGTCAGGTTCGATGACCGTGTCCGAAGCCAACGACCTCGCGCTGCTGCTGCGCGCCGGCTCGCTGGCCGCGCCGATGGAAATCATCCAGGAACGCACCATCGGCCCGACGCAGGGTGCGGAGAACATCAAGAAGGGCTTCGACAGCGTGATGTACGGCTTCGCCGCGATCATGGTGTTCATGTGCATCTACTACGCGCTGTTCGGCCTGTTCTCGTCGATCGCGCTGGCCGTCAACCTGATGCTGCTGGTGGCCATTCTCTCGATCCTGCAGGCCACGCTCACGCTGCCGGGCATCGCGGCCATGGCGCTGGCCATCGGCGTGGCGATCGACTCCAACGTGCTGATCAACGAGCGCGTGCGCGAGGAACTGCGCAACGGGGCGTCGCCGCAGGCGGCGATCCATGCGGGCTACGAACGCGCCTGGGGCACCATCCTCGACTCCAACGTGACCACGCTGATCGCGGGTATCGCGCTGCTGGCCTTCGGCTCGGGTCCGGTGCGCGGCTTTGCGGTGGTGCACTGCATCGGCATCGTCACCTCGATGTTCTCCGCCGTGTTCTTCTCGCGCGGCCTCGTGAACTTCTGGTACGGCCAGAAGAAGAAGCTCAAGACGGTGTCCATCGGCACGGTGTGGCGGCCGAAGACCGACGGCGCGGCCGTGGCCGAAACCAAGTAAGAGGCAGAAGAGGCAGCCATGGAATTCTTCCGCATCCACAAGACCATCCCGTTCATGCGCCACGCGCTGGTGCTGAACATCATCTCCTTCGTCACCTTCGCGCTGGCGGTGTTCTTCCTGTTCCACCGCGGGCTGCACCTGTCGGTGGAGTTCACCGGCGGCACGGTGATGGAAGTGGCATACACACAGTCGGCCGACGTCGGCAAGGTGCGCGACATCGTCGGCAGGCTGGGCTACACCGAAGTGCAGGTGCAGAGCTTTGGCAAGTCGGTGCAGATCCGCCTGCCCGTGAAGAAGGGCGTGACCTCCGCCCAGCAGAGCGCACAGGTGATGGACGCGCTGAAGGTGGCCGAGCCGACGGTGGAGCTGCGCAGCAACGAATTCGTCGGCCCGCAGGTCGGCGACGAACTCACCACCAATGGCCTGAAGGCCCTGGGCATGGTGGTCGTCGGCATCATGATCTACCTGGCGTTTCGCTTCGAGTGGAAGTTCGCGCTGGCCACCGTACTGGCAAACCTGCACGACGTGGTGATCATCCTGGGCTTCTTCGCCTTCTTCCAGTGGGAGTTCTCGCTGGCGGTGCTGGCGGCGGTGCTGGCGGTGCTGGGCTATTCGGTGAACGAATCGGTCGTGATCTTCGACCGGATCCGCGAGAACTTCCGCCGCTACCGGAAGATGTCGACCACCGAGATCATCGACAACGCGATCACCTCGACCATCAGCCGGACCATCATCACCCACGGCTCCACCCAGCTGGTGGTGCTGTCGATGTTCTTCTTCGGCGGCCCGACCCTGCACTACTTCGCGCTGGCGCTGACCATCGGCATCTGCTTCGGCATCTACTCGTCGGCCTTCGTGGCGGCGGCGATCGCCATGTGGCTCGGCGTGAAGCGCGAAGACCTCATCAAGGGCGGCCCGACCAAGCGCGACGGCGAATCCGAGGACGACCCGAACGCCGGCGCCGTGGTCTGACGGATACTTCGGGGTTCAACACAGCGGCGGCGGCCCGGCTGCCACCGCGGTTCGCATGCAACGCCGGGCGCTCTCCGCACTTGTGCGGTGGCGCTTCCCGATGCAAGCTCGCAGTTGTTGCCGACGAATCGACCATCCTGGCCTTCCCGACTTTTCAATGAGCATTGCGCGGTCCGCCTCTTCCCTGCAGCTCGCACGCGAGACGCGTGAGCGTTTCGTATCGGCCACCGAGGGCGCCATTGCGCCGCTGGCCGGCGCGATCCGGGACCGGTTGACGGCCCTGGCCTCCGAGGTCGGCAACGCCCGTTCCATGCAGGAAAACCGCGACGACTTCGTCGCGTTCCAGGGCCACGCCACGCAATGGGTGACGCTCGCGCAGGCCGGCTGGCGCAAGGCGCTGGGCACCACATCCGGCGCCATGACCGCGCCTGCGGCGCTGCGGCTCGAACTGATCGGCAATGAAGTGGTGGAGAGCAACATCCTCTCCTCGCGCCTCGCGCAGATGATCCACGACAAGGCCAGCTTCGAGCTCAGCGACCTGCGCCTGCGCATCCAGCACCTCGAAGGCACGACAGAGCTCGACGCCAAGGACGTGCTCAAGCCCGAGACGCTGGCCAAGCTGCTGGTCGACCAGTGGCTGGCGGCAGGCCTGAGCCGCGGGTTGTGGGCCCGTGTGCAGGACACGGTGCAGCAGGGGCTGGTCGAGGTGATCGTCAAGGCCTACGAGAGCGCCAATGCCTATCTGATCGCCAATGGCGTGATGCAGGAGATCGATCTCAAGAGCTTTGTCCGGCGCACGGGCAATGCAGGCGGCGGCGGATCGGGCGTCGCGCCGGTCGACAGCGGCATGACCGGCGGTTCTACCATTGCGCAGCGCCCCGGGTACGGATTCGAAGGACATCAGCAGGCGTCCATGCCCTCGACCATGGCGCCCACGTCGACCACCGGCGGCTCGCCGCTGATGATCGCGCGGCAACGTGCGCAGACCGCACTGCTGAGCCTCAAGCGCTTCGTGACTGCGCGCATCGGCGGCGACGCGGGCGGTGCCGCCGCACAGTTCCAGGCCGGGGGTGCGGAAGGGCGCGCCACGGGCGGCGGCGGCCAACCGGGCCAGGGCGGCGGTGCGGCGCCCCGCGTGTTCTCCAGGACCTTCGCCGGCGCCATCGCCGACGCCGAGGTCGCCTACCGGATGGCCGCCACGCAGTACATGGATGGCGCGGGCGAACAGGCCACGCTGATCCAGCAGACCGCCGTCGACCTGCGCCGGCGCTCCACCGAACTCAAGAAGCGCGCGCCCACCACGGCCGACAAGGCCACGGTCGAGATCGTGGCGCTGATGTTCCAGGCCATTCTGGCCGAAGAGCGCATTCCGTTCTCGGCGCGCGTGTGGTTCGCGCGCCTGCAGATGCCGGTGCTGCGCGTGGCCATCGCCGAGCCCGAGTTCTTCGGCACGCTGCAGCACCCCGCGCGCATGCTGATCGACCGCATGGGCTCCTGCGTGATGGGCTTCGATGCGGCCGCCATCACCGGCAGCGCGCTCGAAGGCGAGATCCGCCGCGTCGTGCAGGTGATCGAGCAGTATCCCGAAACCGGCCAGCGCGTGTTCAAGCTGGTGTTCGACGAATTCGTCGCCTTCCTCAACCGCTACCTGACCCAGAGCGACACCACGCAGCGCGTGATGAGCGTGGCGCAGCAGGTCGAGCAGAAGGAGACGATGGCGATCCAGTACACCATCGAGTTGCGCAAGATGCTCAACGACATGCCGGTGCGCGACGAGATCCGGGAGTTTCTCTTCAAGGTCTGGGCCGAGGTTCTCGCCATTGCCGCGCTGCGCTACGGCGCGCAGGGCGAACAGACCGTGATGCTCAAGCGCGTGGCTTCGGAGCTGGTATGGGCCGCGAGCGCCAAGCCCAACCGAACCGACCGCGCCCGCGTGATCCAGGACCTGCCGCAGCTGCTGCAGCGACTGCGCCAGGGCATGGCCCTGCTCGGCATCGTGGACGAGCCGCAGGAGGCGCACATCAAGACCATCGGCGCCACGCTGTCCGACGCCTTCCTGTCGAAGACCGAGGCGATCCCGCAGGCCAAGATCGAGGCGATGGCCGAGCGGCTGGCACACCTGGAAGATTTCGTGACCGACGTGGGCGGCACCGCCGATCTGCCGCTCGATGCCCACAGCATCGAGCTGCTGCTGGGCGTGGATGCGGCCTCGATCGAGGTCATTCCCGACGCCGCCGGCACCAAGGTGCCCGAGGACATGCTCGCCTGGGCGCATGAGCTGCAGGTGGGCAACTGGTTCATGCTGGACCACAACGACCGCGTGAGCCAGGTGCAGTTCGTCTGGCGCAGCGATCGCAAGCAGCTGCACCTGTTCGCGTCGTCGGATGGACGCAGCTTCCTGATCCAGGCGGGGCGGCTGGCGACCTACCTGCAGGCCGGGTTGCTGGTGCCGGCGGAAGAAGAAACGCTCACAGTGCGTGCCACGCGCGAAGCGCTGGCGAAGCTGGATGCGAATCCCGAGCGGCTGCTGAACTAGCCGCCAGCTCCTGCGGCGCCTAGTGTGCCGTGCGGCCCTCGCGCGACTCGCAGAGCTCGTCGAGCACCAGCGCATCGGGTTCGATGCCCGTGCTCCAGTGCACCATCAATACGATGATTTTCAACTCGTCGAGTGCGACCGGGTCGCCGGGCGCCGCCATGGCACGCTCGACGACGATCTCGCGCAGGCCGCAGGGCAGCACGTTCGACGATTCGAGAAAGCGGATGAAGCCGAGGCACTCGGCGCCGAGGTGCTCCTGCTCGGCCTGCGAGTAGATGCGCATCGCATCGGCGGACTGCGGCATGGCCGCTTCGGGGGTGCCCCGGAGAACGACCGTGGCGCTGCCCTCGTCGTTGGCGCTGCGCTCGATCTGCATGCCTTGCGTGGCAAGGCTCAGGCCGTCGAGCCAGTGAAGGGCCTCGCGGATTTCCTCTGCCTCGAAGCCGTGTGCGCTGAGCTTGCGGCCCAGCTGATCGGGTTCGGGACAGGCATCGCCGCGCCAATAGTTTTCGTACACAAAAACAAGCACTTCGAACATGAGCCCAATATAGCCGAGGAAAGTTGCTCGTCCCCAGGCTTCGTGCACTTCGTGTCACTTCTCCTTCCCCCTGCCGGGGGCGGGCCGGCCGCTTCGGGCGGCCGTGCGCGGCGGCCCCCGCAAAAAAAAGGCGCGGCCTTGGGCCTGGGAATCAGCCGATGGCCGTTCTTTGGAAGAGGCCGCCGGGCAGGCGTGCGATATGGCCGTCCAGCTCGAGCTCGAGCATTTTCGCCTGGAGTGCCGCGGCGCTCCAGCCGGTGCGCGCGCTGAGGGCATCGAGACTCACGGGGTCGTGGCCGAGAGCCTCCAGAAGCGGGTCTTCGTCGGTGGCGACGGCAGCCGTGCTTCCATTTCCGGACGCGGGCGTCGCCGCCGCTCGCGGCTGCAGGGGCGGCAGCTCTTCGAGAATGTCGTTGACCGATTCCACGAGCTTCGCGCCCTGGCGGATCAGCGCATGGCAGCCGCGCGATTGCGGCGAATGGATCGAGCCCGGGATGGCAAACACTTCCTTGCCCTGCTCCGACGTGAGCCGCGCCGTGATCAGCGAGCCCGACTGCAGCGCCGCCTCGACCACCAGCGTGCCGCGTGCCAGCCCGGCGATGAGCCGGTTGCGCTTCGGAAAATTCTGCGTGAGCGGCGGCGTGCCCAGGGGCAGCTCGCTCACGATCAGCCCCTGCAGCGTGATGCGGTGCGCCAGGTCGCGGTGCCGCGCGGGGTAGACCCGGTCGAGCCCCGTGCCCACCACGGCCACGGTTGCGAGCCGGGGCGCATCGCCGGCCGCATCGAGCGCGCCCTGGTGCGCCGCGCCGTCGACGCCCAGCGCGAGGCCCGACACCACGGGCAGCCCCGCCTCGCCCAGCGCCCGCGCGAAGCTGCGCGCGTTGGTGGCGCCCTGCGGCGTCGGATTGCGGCTGCCCACGACGGCGATGCTGTGGCCGAGTTGCGTGAGGTCGAAGTCCGTGGCACCGAGCACGTAGAGCATCAGCGGCGGGTCGGCCATTTCAAGCAGCGAGGCCGGATAGCCGCTGTCGCCCAGCGTCACGATGCGGCGCGAGACGCCGCCATCGGCCGCCTGCAGCCATTGCCAGGTCTGGTCGATCTGCGCCTGCAGGCCGGGAGGCGGCTGCAGCAGCGCTTCGGCCTGGGCCAAGGAGACGACCTCGCGCAGCGCGGCAGGGGGCTGCGCAAAGATGCCGTCGGGCAGCCCGAAGGCCGCGAGCAAACGGCGTGCGGCACCGTCACCGATGCCGGGCGTCAATGAAAGCCGCAGCCAGCCTGCGAGTTCTGCGCGTTCCAAACGAATGTGCGAGGAATGAAGCCGGGGTCGCTGGTCAGGGGTTGACGAGGAAGTCGCCGGCGCGCGGAGTGTCGTTGATTTCGAGCACCAGCGCGTAGGACACCTTCTCGAAGGTGCGGAACACCATCAGCAGGCCGATGCGTTCGTTCGGCAGCTTGATGGTTTCCTTGCGGGCGCCGGTGCGGTCGAGGATGGTTTCGCCGTTCTTCAGGATGGCCAGCACATGGCCGTTGTCGATGCCGTCGCGCGTGCCCTTGTTGATGGCCACCACCTGGTTCTGTGCCGCGAACTGCACCGCGTTGCCATAGACCGACACGATGCGGCCGTCCACCTGGGTGGAGGGCGCGCGCGGCGCGTAGCTCAGCAGCTGGCGCGGCGGCTCGGGCAGCAGGCGGTCGCCGGCGCGCATTTCCTCGCGCGACGCGACGATGTCGATGCTGGCAGGCACCACCGTGATGACGTCCTTGTCTTCCACCGTCTCGACCGTGGTCGACTCGCCGCGCTGCAGCCGGGCCTTGCCCAGGTACTGCGCCTCGTAGCCGAGGATTTCGCCCGTGCCCGGGTCCTTCAGCGGCGTGGCGTTGCGGAAGATCCGGAAGTTCTGCACCGGTCCCGGCACCTCGACCAGCGGCGCTTCGGCGCTGCCGCGGGCATAGGCCCGGTCGCCGCGCGACAACAGGACGCGGCTGTCGTTGCCCGCGACGATGCGCGGCGCGCTTTCCAGCGTGCCGGCGTCCACCACGATGGGTTCGCTGAGGAAGGGCTCGATGATGCTCGGGTTGAGCGTGGGCAGTGCCATGCCGGCCAGCGAGTCGAAACGGGTGCGAGGTGACAGCTTGATGGTTCCGCCGTCGCCGCTGAAGCCGCCGCGGCGGGTGGTCAGGCGGGCGCGGCCGCCGCTCTTGTCCAGGTAGAGCACCTGGCCCGGATAGATCCGGTGCGGGTTGGCGATTTCATTGATGTTCATGCCCCACAGCTCCGGCCAGCGCCAGGGGCGCAGCAGGTAGAGGCGGGAGATGGCCCAGAGCGTGTCGCCGGGCTTGACGGTGTATTCGTCCGGCGCCTTGGGCGACAGTTCGCTCAGCGGCACGCCGGCCTGGGCGGTCTGCTGCGCCGTGGCGCGCTGCTGCGGGGTGACGGGGTAGTTCTGGGCCCAGGCTGTCGTGGCGCCGCAACTGCCGATGACCGCCAGGGCTGTCAGCGTGGCGAGGAGGGAGGGGCGCTGGCGTTCGGTGAGTCTGAGCTTTTTCATGTCTGGATGGGTGAGCGCCCACGGTAGCGCGGCGCATACGAATCTCACAATTTGCTACGAATTCTGCGCTGAAGCCCTTTGGAGGGCAACGATTTCGGGCTCCTGCGGCGCCTTGAGTCGCGGAATTGGCGAAAATAGCCACAACTTTCCCCCGATTTCATGGCCAAACGAATCATTCTGAGTTACCCGGACAAACGCCTGCACACGGTGGCCAAGCCGGTGCAGGGCGTCGACGCGCGCGTCAAGGCGCTGGTCGCCGACATGCTGGAAACCATGTACGACGCCAGCGGCATCGGCCTGGCGGCGACCCAGGTCGACGTGCACGAGCGCGTCGTCGTCATCGACATTTCCGAGGAGCGCAACCAGCCGATCGTGTTGATCAACCCCGAGATCACCTGGGCCAGCGACGAGAAGGTGCTGAACGAAGAGGGCTGCCTCTCGGTGCCCGGCATCTACGACGGCGTGATGCGATCCACCTCGGTCAAGGTGCAGGCGCTCGACGAGAACGGCGAGTCGCGCACCATCGAGGCCGACGGCCTGCTCGCCGTGTGCATCCAGCACGAGCTCGACCACCTGCTGGGCAAGGTGTTCGTCGAGTACCTTTCCCCCCTGAAACGCAACCGCATCAAGAGCAAGCTGCTCAAGCAGCAGCGCGAAGACCTGCGCGAACGGGCCTGATCCCATGCGCGCACGCGGTTTCGGTTCCCTTGCCGCACAGGCGGTCGTCGCCGTCGCCACCCTGGGTCTTGCCGGCTGCGCCAACGAGCCCACGCGCATCCAGCCGGGCGCCACGGCCGCCGACACCCTGCAGCGCCTGGGCGCGCCCACGGGGCGCTACCCGCTGACGGGCGGCGGCGAGCGGCTGCAGTACTCGCGCATGCCGGCCGGCTTCGAGGTGACCGACATCGATGTCGACGCCTCGGGCAAGGTGGTCTCGGTGACGCAGGTGCTCAGCGAGGCGCGCTTCGGCCAGGACATCAAGGTCGACCAGTGGCGCCAGAACGATGTGGTGGCCTTCTACGGCCGCCCCTATGAAATCACCCGCGTCAGCTCCTTCGACGGTGTCGTCTGGACCTGGCGCTACAAGGCCGTGAACGAGCGCCGCATGCTGTACATCTACATCGATCCGACCGGCGTGGTCCGGCGCTATCACACGGGGGACGATCTCGAGCTCGATCGGATCCGCGATTGAGCCGCCTCAGAGTCGTTTTCGCGGGCACGCCCGAGTTCGCGCGCGTCGCGCTGGAGGCCATTGCCGCCGCCGGCCATGACGTGGTGCTGGTAATGAGCCAGCCCGACCGGCCCGCCGGCCGCGGCATGAAGCTGCAGGCGTCGCCCGTCAAGCAATGCGCGGTCGCCAACAATTGGCCCGTGGCCCAGCCGCGCAGCCTGCGGCTCGATGGCAAGTATCCCGACGAAGCCTCGGCCGCGCGCGACACCCTGCTGGCCGCCAGGCCCGACGTGATGGTGGTCGCGGCCTACGGCCTGATCCTGCCCCAGTGGGTGCTCGACCTGCCGGTGCACGGCTGCCTCAACATCCATGCGAGCCTGCTGCCACGCTGGCGCGGCGCCGCGCCGATCCACCGCGCCATCGAGGCCGGCGACGCACGGACCGGCATCACCATCATGCAGATGGACGCCGGGCTCGACACCGGCGACATGCTGCTGCGCGAGGCCGTCGACATCGGCGACGACAACACCGCCCGCCTGCACGACCGGCTGGCCGAACTGGGCGCAAGGATGATCGTCGAGGCGCTTGCGGATATCGGCGCGCTCGTCCGCACGCCGCAGCCGGCCGAAGGCGTCACCTACGCCAGCAAGGTCGAGAAGCACGAGGCGCTGATCGACTGGGCCCAGCCGGCCGACGCCATCGTGCGCCGCATCCGCGCCTTCGACCCCTTTCCCGGCGCCAACAGCCCGCTCGATGGCGAGACCATCAAGCTCTGGGCGGCCCATGCGGTGCCGTCACCCATGGCATCGGCCGCGCCGGGCACGATCCTCGCCGTCAGCGATGCCGGCGTGGCCGTGGCGGCGGCTGCCGATTCGGTTGTCGCCGTCACCGAACTCCAGCGGCCGGGCGGCAAGCGCCTCGCCGTGGCCGATTTCCTGCGCGGCTTCGACCTGAAGCCCGGGCAGGTGTTCGGCTGATGTTTCTCTCGCAAAGCATCCGCGGCCGACCGGAATTCCGCATCGGCATGCGCGACATGTCTCCGGTGGCGCTCGGCATCGGCGCCTGGGGGCTGATGACCGGCGTGGCCATGGTCAAGTCGAACATGAGCGTGCTCGAGGCCGTGGCGATGACCCTGCTGGTCTATGCGGGCAGCTCGCAGCTCGCGGCCATTCCGCTGCTGTTCGCGGGCGCGCCGGCCTGGGTGATCCTGGCCACGGGCTTCTGCGTCAACCTGCGCTTCGTGGTGTTCAGCCTGCACCTGCGCCCCTACCTCATGCACATGCCGCGCTGGCGCCGCATGCTGCACGGCTACCTTACGGCGGACATGAGCTACGCGCTCTTCACCAAGAAGTACCCGAAGCCGCCGCTGACCATCGCCGAGCAGGAAGCCCAGGAGGCCTACCTCACCGGCAACTACTTCGTCACCTGGTGCGCCTGGATGGGCATGAGCCTGCTAGGCGTCGCGCTGGCCAACTTCATTCCGCAGAAATGGGGCCTGGGCTTCGCGGG
The DNA here is from genome assembly GCF_047304045.1 of Variovorax sp. Varisp85. Lineage (NCBI taxonomy): Bacteria > Pseudomonadati > Pseudomonadota > Betaproteobacteria > Burkholderiales > Comamonadaceae > Variovorax > Variovorax sp. Varisp85. Next base: position 644 of record NZ_JBGLYN010000047.1, on the reverse strand, counting down.
CGTGCTGAGCCTGGTGGCCATCGTCTGCTCGATGGCGACCACGCGGCTGCGCGTGCTGGCCGGGCTGATCGCCGGCGCCACGGCCGTGGCGGCCTATGCGCTGCCGCTGAAGCTCAACATCGTGGCCGCCATCGGCGTGGCCGTGCTGCTGTGCTTCTGGCTCGAGAAGCAGCTCGGGCTCGACCCGAACGCGGAGGACGACAAGTGAGCAGCGCCGGCGCTACCACCGACTGGTGGACCATGGCCGTGATCGTCGGCCTGGCCCTGGTCACCGTGCTCACGCGCTGCTTCTTCTTCATCCTCGACCGGCCCTGGGGCCTGCCCGAGTGGGCGCACCGCGCGCTGCACTACGCGCCGGCCGCCGCGCTCGCGGGCGTGATCGCGCCCGAGATCGTCATGACGCAGGGCCACCTCATCACCACGCTGCACGACGCGCGCCTGTACGCGGCGGTGGTCGGCGCCGCGTACTTCTACTGGCGGCGCGGCGTGCTCGGCACGATGCTCGCGGGCATGGCTGTGTACCTGCCGCTGCACCTCGGGCTGGGCTGGTAGGCCGCCGCGGGGGGGGCCCCCCCCCGGCCCCCCCCCCCCCCCCCGGGGGGGGGGGGGAGGGGGGGGCGGCGGGGGGAATAACCGGGGGGGGG
>NZ_JBGLYN010000046.1:0-48748 GCF_047304045.1 Variovorax sp. Varisp85 | reverse complement strand
TGCAGGAACTGCAGCAACAGCAGCCGGCTGCCGACCCGCCCGTCGTCATCCTGAGCCCCGACCCGTACTACGACGGCGTGCGCCCCATCCGCCGGCCGCCGCCGCATGTGCGCGACCCCGGGCCGCCGCCGGGCCAGCGGCCCTGCCAGAACCTCGCGGGCATCAAGCGCAACAACTGCTGAATGAGCGCAGGGGAATCCAGCGGGCCCGACAGCCTTCTTCCGTGGACCGTCTACTGCGACGGCAGCGCCATGCCCAACCCGGGCCGCATGGGCATCGGCGCCGTCCTCACCGCGCCGGACGGAGCGCGCCACACGCTGTCGCAGGCCACGCACACCACCGGCTGCAACAACGAGGCCGAACTGCTCGCACTGACGCTGGCCCTGCAGGAGCTGCGCGCACGCGGCGCGACGGCGGTGCGGGCCTACAGCGACAACAGCATCCTCGTCGAGCAGCTGGCCGCGTCCGAAGCGAAGCCGATCGTGCGCATGGCCGCGTTGTTCGACGATGCCCGCGCCTTGCTCGCAAGCTTCGACGACGCGCGCGTTCAGTGGATCCCGCGCCACCGCAATGGCGAGGCCGACGCACTGGCCCGTGCCGCCCTGGGCTTCGCGCCAAAGCCCCCGGCGCGGCACGCGAAGAAGAAGCGGCGCTAGGGCAGGGCGCGGAGCCCCTATCATCACGCGCCATGACAGAAGCCACTCCCCGCCCACCCCTTCCCGACCACCTCTCCATCGATCCGCGCAGCCCGCACCACGTGGCCGCCGCCTTCGAACACGACATCGGTATCCGTTTCAACGGCAAGGACCGCCTCGACGTCGAGGAATACTGCATCAGCGAAGGCTGGGTCAAGGTGCCCGCCGGCAAGACCCTCGACCGCAAGGGCAAGCCCCTGCTGCTCAAGCTGAAGGGCAAGGTCGAGGCGTTCTACAAGTAAGCCGGTTCAGCGCCACTGCAGCAGCAGCGACCAGGGCTGGCGGCTCATGTGGCGATCGATGCAGCCCGGCGTGCCCGGCGTGCATCCCTCGGACTGGTAGCTCGGGTCCAGCCACCGAGTGCCCGGCGCAAAGTCGAGCCGGCGCCGCGTGACCGACTGCAGCACGTTGCCGCCCACCGTGTCGAAGCCCGTGGCATCCACGGCCACCACCACGTCGCAGTGCATGGGCAGCGACTCGCCGCCGGTGTCGCGCGTGGCCAGCACTCCACCGATCTTGTCGAAGGTGTCGAGTTCGGCGCCCGCGCCGCGCGCCTGGCAGACGATGTCGCCGATGCGCGGCGGCGTGCGCCTCAGGTCGCAGGCTCGCAGGGCGTAGCGCGTGGGCTGGCCCGCGGCCTCGTCGATGCCGGCTTGCCAGGCGGCGCCCGCATAGTCGACATGCGCTTCGGAGAAAACGAACTCGTCGTCCGCCAGCCCGGCCTGTCGCGCCAGCCAGCTGATGAAGGCCGCGGACCAGGGCATGTCGATCACCGCGACGCGGGCGAGGGCGACCTGCACCGCGCGCAGCTCTCCAGAATCAAGCCCCTCGTCGGGGCCTACGCCCATGCCCTGAAGCCGCCCGGCCGTCGCCTCGTTCAACGCCTGCATCAGCAGGTGCCGGTCGGCGGGGCGCAGGGCGCCGAAGCGCACGAGCGACGGCAGCCGCGGGTCGACCGCCTGCCAATAGCCGAGCACCCGCTGCCATGGCGCCAGGCCCGGCAGGGTGGGGCGCGTGTCTTCGGCCTCGGAGCTGCCGGCTTCGGTCATGCGGCCTTCGGCGTCCATGGCCTGGCCACCGAAGGCTTCGTGCTCCTGCAGCGCGAAGGTGGCCATGGCGAGCGCGCGCGATGGCGAAGGGGCTTGTGTGGCGGTGTCGAGGCAGCCTTGCGCGGCCGACGCGGGACTTGCGAAGGCCAGCCACAGGGCGCAGGCGAGCACGGCCAACGAGCGGCGAGGCGTGCGAGGAATCGTGACGGGTGGCGGCATGTGCCGGGAGCATAGCTGCGGGCAGGATGCTCTGGATCCGAAGGTCTATCGCCGCGTCATTTCCGCTTTCCCCCGACCGGCTGTGGCGCCACCTGGAAGTTATTGCGGCCCGCCCCCTTGGCCTGGTAGAGCATCTCGTCGGCCTGCCTGACGAGCGCGGCAGCCGTTGCGGTGCCGCCTTGGTAGAACGCCACGCCGATGCTCGTGCTGATGGAGATCGTCCGCTGTTCGGTGGTGAACGGCACCTGCATGGCCTTGATCAACTTCGAGGCGGCGGAAACCGCGGCGTCCCCATTGGACAGGCCCTCCATGATCACCGTGAACTCGTCGCCGCCCAGGCGCGCGCGGACATCGCTGGAGCGCAGCGCCTGCGACAACCTGCCCGCGAAGCCCCGCAGAAGCTCGTCTCCCGTCTGGTGGCCGAACCGATCGTTGATCTGCTTGAATCCATCGATGTCCAGGTACATCAGCGCCATCAATGCACCGGGGCCTCGCGCACGCTCCATCGCCTGCGCCAGGCGCACCTCGAATCCTGCGCGATTGGCAAGACCGGTGAGAGGATCGATCTGCGCCAGGTTCACCAGGCGCTTCTCCTCGAGCTTTTGCCGCGTGATGTCGGTGATCACGGCATGGAAGCCGACGATGGCCTCGTCGTTCACCGCAGGTTGCGGGATGTACTGGGCTTCGTAGCAGTAGTAGGCGTCGCTCTTGTCGATCTCGCTCTGGAAGGTGACGACCTCTCCGGCCAGGGCCGCGCGGATGTGCGGTTGCACGGCCTCGTAGGCGGGCTCGCCCAGGAGCTCCTTCACGGTGTGCCCCTCGATCTGGTCGCGGGAGAGTCCGAACCCGCGCTCGTAGGCCAGGTTGTTGAATCGATAGCGCTCCTCCGCATCGATGTAGGCGACGCGCATCGGCAGCGCGTCGGCCACCGTGCGCAGGCGCGCCTCGCTTTCCTGGAGGGCTTCCTCCGCCTCGTGGTGCGCGGTGATGTCGCTGTCCAGCGTATAGAGGCCGATCACTTCGCCGCGTTCGTCGCGCTCGGGAACCAGCGTGGCCTGGATATCGCGGCGCCCGCCAGGCGTTGCCAGCCTGCGCTCGTAAGTGACCTGGCGCCCGGCCAGAGCGGCGCGCATGTGCGGCTCCATCTGTGCCCACGCTTCATTGCCGTAGAACTCGCGCAGGCTCAGGCCGAGCAGTTGTTCGGGCTGGACGCCGAACCAGTCCTGATAGGCCTTGTTGACGAAGCGCAACCGCAGGTCGCGGTCCAGGTAGGAGACCAGCGCCGGCAGGTGGTCCGTCACCATGCGCAGGCGGTGTTCGCTGTCGCGCAGCGCCCGCTCCGCGGCCTTGGCCGCCGAAATGTCGCGCATCAGCCCCGAGAAATACTCCACCTTGCCATGCTTGTCGCGATGCGCGATCACCATGTGGCTGGCCGGAAACTCGTTGTGCTCGGCGTCCCACACCATCGATTCGCCCACCCAGACGCCGGTCTTGACCGCGGTGGGAACCACCTCCGACCGGAACCTTTCCATCGTCTCCGGCGGATTGAAGTCGGCCGCGCTGAACTGTTCGATGGGGGCGTCGAGGGCCAGCCCCGTGCGGCGGCGCGCGGCCGGGTTCATGTAGATGAGCCGCCCCGCCGCATCGAGCTGGACGATGTAGTCGGTCGTCATGTCGAAGATGGCCGTCAACGTGCGAAGTGCCCGTTCGGCCCGCGTGCGCTCGGTGATGTCGGTCACCGTTCCCACGTGGCCGATGACGCGGCCTTCGGCGAGCACAGGCCGGCTTCTCAATGCCACCAGCACCTGGGTTCCATCCCTGCGATGGAGCCGGCGTGTGGCGCTCAACGGCGCGGCCGTGCTGACGACACGAACCCAGTCCTGGCGAACCGTCTCTCGAATCTCCTCGCGCACGAGCGTGAGCCAGCCTTCTTCGGCGTCCTTCCGCTCGAGCCCGTGGATCGCCAGGTACTCGTCGTTCACGTAGGTCATGCGCCCGTCGCTGTCGCAACGGAACAAACCCACGGGTGATGCATCGGTAACCGCCGCCATCTCGAGCCGCTGCTCGCGCAGGTCGGCCATCAGTGCATCGAACTCGCGTGCCAGGTCCCCGCGCTCGTCGTTGGCGACGACGTCGAGTCTTACCTCGCTGTCCGGCGAACGGCGCAGGGTGCGGATCGCGCCGCTCAGCGCCTCCAGGGGGCGCATGACCCACGCAGTCCCCAGCCAGACCAGGAGCGCGCAGCCCAGACCCAGCCCGATCAATTGCAGCAGCAGGTTGCGCCTTGCCTTTTCCAGTGGTGCGTAGGCGATGCGCGCAGGCACGATCAGGCGCAGTTCCCAGTCGGCACTGGGCACGGTGGCGCGCGTTGCCATGTCGCTCTCGGTCCCGCCGTTGAAGGCGACTGCGACTGCGGTTGCGGGCTTGAGCAGCAGGTTCGCATCGGGGTGCATGACGACCTGCGGAGACTGGCCGCGCGTGACGATCATGTAGTGGCCGCCCCGGCCGATGGTGGCGCGGCTGAGATCGCCAAGCACGTTGGCGCGCTGCAGGTTCAGCGCCGCGCCGAGCACGCCGGCGAGGCGGCCATCGGGGCCCTTGACGGGGACCGCCATGACGACCGCGGGCTGTTGGGTGCTCTTCGTGAGCAGGGGCGCAGAGATCGCGGGCTGGCCCATGTCGCGCACGCGCCGGAAGTAGTCGCGGTCGCCGACGTTCGAAGGCCGGCTGGTGGGCGGGTCGATGGCGACGATGGCGCCGTCCAGTGTCGCCAGCGCGGTGTTGTCGAACATCGTGCGCAGGTCCTCGTCGGCAAGGAAACGCTGCTGCGCCGCGGGGTCCGCGAAGCCGTGCAGGCTGAGTTCCCGGGCCGCACGCGCCAAGGCTGCCAGATGGATTTCGAGCTTGTAGTCGAGATCCGCCGCTGCGCTGTCGGTCAGTGCCTGCTGCTGCTCGCGCATCAGGTTGAGGTACTCGCTGGACAGGCTCCGGTACTGCCACCAGCCAGCCACACCGACCAGCGTGAGTACGAGCGCTGTGATCAGCAGTGCTGTCTTTGTTCTTAGCTTGAGCCGCACTTGGTTTCCTCCGCCACCACAGTGCCGGCGGCCGCATTGTTCGATGATAGCAACGGCTTTTTCACGGCCGCCGCAACGCCGCGCGCGCGCACGCCAGAAACGGCTTGATGAGCGGACTGTCCCAATCGCTGCGCCAGCACGCGGCGATGTCCATCGTCGCGTCGATGCCGCGAAAGGGGCGGAACACCACGCCCGGGGGGCGGCCGATCTGGGCGCAGGCAGGCAGGATGGCCACGCCCTTGCCCGCCAGGACAAGCGCCAATGCGGACACCATGGTTTCGACCCGCAGCGCAATCGGCATGTTGACCTCGTGCCTGCGCAGCATCGACGTGACGACGGATTTGTCGATGTCGCCTTCCGGAACGGGAAGGCCGATCAGAGGCATGCCGGAGAGGCGCGCCAGTGGAATGCTGGACATCCGTGCCAACGGCGAATCCGATCGCACGGCAAGCAGCAGCGGCTGGGTGCCGATGCGTTCGATCGCAATGCCTGGCTGTGCAATCGGTGGGATGCAGATCGCGACCGAAACGTCCGAGTCGGTGATGGCCTCTACGTTGTTGACGGCGTTCAGCTCCACGTACTGGATCTCCACGTCCGGAAGCCTCAGCCGAAGCTCGTTTTCCAGCCGTGGCAGCACCAGGTAGGACAGCACGACCATGGTTCCGACCGCGAGTCGCCCTCTGCTGCCCGAGCCCACGGCGCGCGCGGCGTCGAATCCTTCGTTGGCGAGCAGCAACGCCTCCTTGGCGCGCTGGAAGAGGGCATTTCCCGCGTCGGTGATCTCCATGCCGCGCGCTGCCCTGCGGAACAAGGGCGCGCCGATGGCCGCTTCCAGGTTCTTGATGTGAACAGACAGCGGCGGCTGGGCCATGTTGAGCCGCCGCGCCGCCTTGCCGACGCTGCGCTCCTCTGCAACGGCCACGAAGTAGCGAAGCGATCTAAGGTCGGGTGTAGCCATACGCTGTGCATATGCCTTTTCTGGAAAACAGTATTGGACGCAATGTTGCCGCGTATCAATCATCTGCGCATGAAGAATTTTCCGCACCTTCCAAGGTCCGAGATCTGCGAGATGTCCGCGTCGGCGATGCGCACGCTGGTCGCGCAGCGCGAACTCTCCCCGGTGGAGATCGTCGACGAGGTGCTGCGCCGCGCCGATGTGCTCCAGCCGCACCTGAACTGCTTCATCACTCTGTGCCACGACGAGGCGACGGAACAAGCCCGGCAGGCCGAGCAGGCGATCATGAGAGGCGACACCGTGGGGGCACTGCACGGCTTGCCGTTCACCGTGAAGGACATCGTCGACACCGCGAACGTCAGGACTACCTACGGATCGCTGCTGCATCGCGATCACGTGCCCGCGCACGACGCCGTGGCCGTGGCGCGCATGCGCGAGGCGGGCGGCATCCTCATCGGCAAGACGACCTCGTCGGAGTTCGGTGCCAAGTGCATGACCGACGCGCCACTCTTCGGCAGCACGCGCAATGCATGGGATCCGACGCGCACCAGCGGCGGCTCCAGCGGCGGAGCCGCCGTGTCGATGGCGGCAGGCATCGCGCCGCTGGCCATCGCGACCGACGGGGGCGGCTCCACCCGCATTCCCGCGGCGTGCAACGGCGTGGTCGGGCTGAAGCAGAGCCTGGGCGTGGTTCCGCACAGCCAGGTGCAGGACGCGTTCGGCAATTACACCTACGTGACGCCCACCACGCGCAACGTCGGCGACACGGCGCTCATGCTGCAGGCGATGACCGGCGCCCACGGTTCGGACCCCTGGTCGCTGGGCGTGCCGGCCCGACGCTACTTCGACGACCTGCAGCCTGGCGGCGACCTGCGCGGCAAGCGCGTCCTTTTCAGTGCGGCCCCGGCGGGGCGGCCGATTGCCGCCGACGTCGCCGCCGCTTTCGAGGCCGCCCTCGCAACCCTGCGGTCGATGGGCGCGGACCTGGAGGAGATGACGGGCGAGGGCTATGACGTCGAGCCGGTGTGGCGCGTGATCAACCACACGAGCTGGCGAGGCCGGTTCGCTCCGCTGGCCGAGGCGCATGCCGACCGGTTGAGTCCGTCGCTGCTGCAGCAGCTGGCGCTGGCGGAGCACGTCGACGGGGTCGCCTTCCAGCAGGCCATGTTCGCGAGGACCGCGCTCTTTCGCAAAGTCCAGGCGCAACTGGAGACGCACGACTTCATCTTCACGCCGACTCTTTCGCGCACGGCGCTGCCGATCGATCAGGACCTCTTCGGAAGCATCGAGATCGACGGCAGGGAATTTGCAGAGCTGCGGCCCAACTGGTTCCCCTGGACGATGCCGTTCAACCTTACCGGGCACCCCGCCATCAGCCTGCCGTGCGGCGCGGGCCGCGACGGATTGCCCATCGGCATGCAACTCGTCGGCGGCTTCCGCGAAGACCTGCAGTTGCTGCAGGCCGCGGCGGCTTTCGAGGCCAACCACCGGCCGGCCAATCCGCTGCCGGTCCTGGCCTTCTGAGCACGCCATTTCTCTTCCTGTTTTCGTCAATCAACCTTGCGGGTACCTCACCATGACCTCGTTTCCAAAGACACTCGTGCTCAGTGCGCTGGTCGCCCTGGGCGGAAGCTTCGCGCATGCGGACAACAACGCGCCCATCAGGCTGATCGTGGGCTTTCCACCGGGTGGCGCGCTCGACAACCTGGCACGCTCGGTGGCCGAGGACTTGCGCACGGCGCTCAAGGAACCGGTGCTGGTGGAGAACCGGCCCGGGGCGTCGACCCGCATTTCCATCGAAGCGGTCAAGGCGTCGCGGCCTGACGGGCGCACCATCCTGATCGGCGCGACGCCACCGTTCGTGTTCTTTCCGATGACCTATGCGCGGCTGAACTACGACGTCGACAAGGACTTCATTCCCGTTGCCCACCTCGCCAACGTGCCCAGCGTCATCTCCGCCGGCGCGGGCCAGCCGTACAGGACGGTTCCCGAATACGTGGCGTGGATCAGGAAGAACCCCGGCCAGGCCAGCGTGGGCATGACCAACCTCGGGGGCGGGCTTCACTTCAGCGTGCTGCAGCTGTCCAAGGCCATCGGCGTGCCTCTGACGGCGGTCACCTACAGGGGCGGGGCGCCGCTGGCGACCGACATCATCGGCGACCACGTGCCGGTCGGCACCGACGCGCTGGCCAGCCAGCTCGAGCTGCACCGTTCCGGAAAGCTGCGCATCTTGGGCGTCGCAGGAACGAAGCGGCTGAGCTGGCTGCCCGACGTTCCGACGATCAAGGAAGCGGGCTACGACGCGTTCGACCGGGCCAACGCCGCCTATGCCGCGTTCGTGCCGGCGGGCACGCCGAAGGAAGTTGTGGCGAAGCTCGAAAGCGCGTTCCTGGCCGCGATTCGCAGCCCGCGGGTGCGCGGGCAACTCGATCACATGGGCCTCGAGCCGACGGGGCTTCCCGGCGCGGAAGTGACCCGGGTGATGAACGAAGACCGCGAGTACTGGCGCCCCATCGTCAAGGCCTCGGGATTCAAGAGCGAAGACTGAACCGGTGGCAGCCGCATTCATCGCCGGTTCTTCGCGTGCAGAGGCGGCTGCCGACGACGAGGACAGGGCCGGATGGGCCGTGCTCGCCGCGGCATGCCTCGGCGCGCTGCTGTGCTTCCTGAATCTCAGCGCGCTCAACGTGGTGCTGCCCGCGGTGGGGCGCAGCCTGCAGGCCTCGCCCGCGCAGGCGAGCTGGATCCTGCTGTCCTACATGCTCGTGAGCACCGTGTGCATCCTCAGCTTCGGAAGGCTCGCCGACCTGTGGGGGCGGCGGCACCTGTTCCTGGCGGGGCTGGGCCTCTTCGTGACCGCCTGTGCAGCCTGTGCCGTCGCGACGAGCGCGGAAACGATGCTTGTCTTCCGCATCTGCCAGGCCGTGGGCGCCGCGGGCGTCATGGCCAACACCAGCGCCCTGGTGGGCGATGCGTTCGGCCGCCGCAGGATGGGGCTCGCCCTGGGTGTGCTCGCGATGGTGGCCGCGCTGGCCCAGGTCGCCGGCCCGCTGGCGGGCGGCTTCATCGTGTCGTGGTGGGGGTGGCGGGTTCTCTTCATGCTCAATGTCCCGGTCGGCCTGTGCGTCCTGGCATGGTCGTGGCGGATCCTGCCGAAGACGGCGGCGGTCCGTGCCGAGCGCTTCGACATGGCCGGCGCCGCGTTGTCCCTGGCCGGGATCGGATGCGTCACCTATGCGCTCTCGCTGGCGGGGAGCCACGGCTGGGCCAGCATGTCGGTATGGGGCTTCCTGCTCGCGGGCGGCGCGGGAATCCTGTCGTTCGCCCGGCTTCAGCGGCGCGTGACCAGTCCGCTGGTCGACCCCGAACTCTTCGGCGACCTGCGACGCCGCAGCGCCTACATTTGCATCCTGCTGCTGTCGATGACGCAGGCGGCGCCTCTTTTGCTGATAGCGCTGTATCTGCAGGCATGCACGGCCCTGTCTGCCTCGGATGTCGGGCTGCGCGTGGCGCCTGTGGCCCTCGGGATGCTGGTGGCCGCGCCCGTGGCCGGCGGCCTGCTGCAGCGCTTCAGGCCCGAATCGATCTGCATGGCTGCGATGCTGCTTGCCGCAGGCGCGCTGGCGCTGCTGGCCGCGCTGCTGCAGCCGGCGATCGGTGCCGGGCAGCTTGCCATGTGCCTGCTGATGCTCGGCTGCGGCATAGGGAGTTTCGTGACGCCCAACAACGCGTCGATCCTGCAGAGCGTGCGTCCCCAGCGCCGGGGCATCGCCAACGGCGTGCGCTCGACGCTCCAGAACGCGGGAATCATGGTAGGCACAGCATTGACGCTGGGCGTGGCGATGGCGCAACTGCCCGAGGACTCGCAGCGAATGATCCTGGGACACAGCGGCACAGGCCTTTCGGCCTTGGACGTTGCGCTGCTCACCCGGGGCGCGAGGTACGCGCTGCTCATGCTCGCGTTGTGCTGCGTGTCGGGAGCAGTGCTGATCGCGAAGACATGCCTTCGGCCCGCGCCGCCGCCGCCGGCCTGAAGCCGCTCGGCGCCGTTACAGCAGATACACCCGGGACGCGGAACGTCGCCGGGCGGCTGGATCGCCGGGAGGGGCGCTCCTAGGATTCGCTTCGTCCCATCCACACGCCGAATGAAAGAGAAGACGAAATGAATCCTCCCATCCAGCGCCGCAGCCTGTTGCTCGCGGCCTCCGTCCTGCCGCTCGCCGGCGCATGCACCGCGTGGTCCCGAACGGGATCGCCGTCTTCGGCCGAGGCGCAGCTCGCCGAGCTCGAACGTGCTTCGGGCGGCCGCCTGGGCGTGGCCGGCTTCCACACCGGCAGCGGTGCGCGCATCCAGCACCGGGCGCACGAGCGCTTTCCGCTGTGCAGCACCTTCAAGCTGATGCTGGCGGCGGCCGTGCTCGAACGCAGCGCGAAAGACGCCAGCCTGCTCGCGCGGCGCATCGGCTACGGCAAGGCCGACCTCGTCTCCTGGTCGCCCATCACCGAGAAGCACGTGGCCGACGGCATGACGGTCGCCGAGCTCTGCGCCGCCACCGTGCAGTACAGCGACAACGCCGCCGCCAACCTGCTGCTGAAGATGCTGGGCGGCCCGGCCACCGTCACCGCCTTTGCGCGCGGCATCGGCGACCAGGCCTTCAGGCTCGACCGCACGGAGCCCGAGCTCAACACCGCAATTCCCGGCGACCTGCGCGACACCACCACGCCCGCGGCGATGTCCGACAGCGTGCAGCGGCTGGCGCTGGGCGACGCGCTGGGCACGGCGCAGCGCGACCAGCTGACGACCTGGCTGCTGGGCAACACCACGAGCGCCGAGCGTTTCCTGGCGGGCGTGCCGGCCGGCTGGAAGGTGGGCGACAAGACCGGCTCGGGCTCCTACGGCAGCACCAACGACGTCGGCGTGCTGTGGCCGCCGGCCGGTGCCCCGGTGGTGCTGTCGGTGTACCTGACCTTTCCGCAGAAGGACGCGAAGGGACGCAGCGACGTCATTGCATCGGCAACGCGCATCGTGGTGGCTGCGCTGGCGGGCTGAGGCGCCCTTAGCTGCTTTGCCGCACCACCAGTTCGAACCCCATGTCCACCATCGGTTCGTTCACCGGCTCGCCGCGCATCAGTGCCAGCAGCATCGAGGCGGCGCGCATGCCGATCTCCTTGCGCGGCGTGCGCACGCTGGTCAATGGCGGCAGCATCTGGTCGCTGCCGTCGAGGTCGTTGAAGCCTGCGATCGCCACGCGCTGCGGTACCGCGACGCCGGTGCGCAGCGCGGCGAGCAGGCCTCCCTGCGCAAGGTCGTCGTTGCAATAGAAGATCGCGTCGACGTCCGGGTGGCGGGCGAGCAGGTCTTCGAACTGCCGTCCGCCGAGCGCCATGGACGTCGGACCCGGCGTAAGCAGTTCGAGCTGCGGGTCGTGGCAGCCCGCCGCACGCAGCGATTGCCGATAGCCTTCGAGCCGCTGCATCACCCGCGGATCGAGCTGGCCCGCCGCATAGGCGATGCGCCGGCGGCCGCGCTGCAGCAGGTGCTCGGTGAGCGCACGGGCCGCATCCTGCTGGGAGAGCCCCACGCTGTAGGTGCCCGGTGCCGGCGAGGTTTCCATGAGGTGCACGCAGGGCACGTCGCTTTCTTCCAGCATGCGCGAGGCGGCCGCGCTGCGGTCGAGGCCGGTCAGCAGCAGCCCGGCGGGGCGCTGCGAGAGATAGCTGCGCAGCAGCGCTTCTTCCTGCGCGAGGTCGTAGTGCGTCACACCGATCAGCGACTGGAAACCCGAAGGCGCCAGCGTGTCCTGCACCGCCTCGAGCAAATCGACGAACAGAGCGTTCGTCAGCGACGGGATCAGCACCGCGACATGGGAGCTGCGGGCCGAAGCCAGCGCGCGCGCGGCAACGTTGGGCACGTAGCCGAGTTCGTCCACCGCGGCCTGCACGCGGGCCTGCAGGTCCGGCGCCACGTTGCGTGCTCCGCGCAGCGCGCGGGACACGGTGATCGGGCTGACGCCGGACACCCGGGCCACGTCGTCGAGCGTGACGCGGCTGGAAGAACGGGAGCGGGGGCGTTCGGAGGTGTCGGCCATTTTATTGGGGTTAATACCAGTATTTAATTGGACAGCGCAGTCCTAGGATAGCGCTATCCCAGCCCTGGGCCATCGGCACAAACCCGGTTCGATCGCCCTGCGGCTGATTTTTTCGATCTTTGAGGATAGCGCTATCCCAAAAATGCCTGGCCACCCCGTGCAGCCAGGATCCTGGAGACAACATGTTCGGTTTAAGCAAAGAGGTGTTCCTGCTGGTCGATGCCCTGGCGGCGATCCTCGGGCTCATCCTTCTGATCACGCGCTGGCGCGTGCATCCCTTCATCGCGTTGACGCTGGCCGCAGGCTTCCTGGGCCTGACCTCGGGCATGCCCGTGGCGCTGGTGATGAAGTCCTTCCAGGACGGCTTCGGCGGCGTGCTGGGCTTCGTGGGCATCGTGCTGGGCCTGGGCACCATGCTCGGCAAGATGATGGCCGAGTCGGGCGGCGCCGACCGCATCGCGCGCACGCTGGTCGGCGCCTTCGGCCGCGAGCGGGTGCACTGGGCGATGATGTTCGCGGCCTTCCTGGTCGGCATTCCGCTGTTCTTCGAGATCGGCTTCGTGCTGCTGATCCCGCTGGTCTTCATCGTGGCGCGGCGCACCGGCGTATCGCTGATCCGCATCGGCATCCCGCTGCTGGCCGGCCTCTCGGTGGTGCACGGCCTCGTGCCGCCGCACCCAGGGCCGCTGCTGGCCATCGGCGTGTTCAACGCCGACATCGGCAAGACCATCTTCTACGGCCTGCTCGTCGGCCTGCCCACGGCGATGATCGCGGGCCCGATCTTCGGCAAGTTCATCTCGAAGTACGTGCCGGGCGAGGCTTCGCCCGAGCTGATGGCGCAGCTGGCGCACGAGCCCGAGGCGCGCGAGCTGCCGGGCTTCGGCATCACGCTGCTCACCGTGCTGCTGCCGGTGGTGCTGATGCTGCTCAAGACCTTCGCCGACGTGGCGCTCGACGAGAAGAACGTCGTGCGGCAGTGGCTGGACTTCATCGGCCATCCGATCACGGCCCTGCTCGCCGCGCTGCTGCTGTCGCTCTACACCTTCGGCACCGCGCGCGGCTTCACGTCGAAGCAGATCATGAAGTTCGTCGACGACAGCCTGGCGCCCACGGCGGCCATCGTGCTCATCATCGGCGCGGGCGGCGGCTTCAAGCAGATGCTGGTGGCCAGCGGCGTGGGCAACGCGATCGGGCAGATGGCGCTGCATGCGCAGATATCGCCGATCCTGCTGGCATGGCTCGTGGCGGGCCTTATCCGCATCGCCACCGGCTCGGCCACAGTGGCGACCATCACGGGCGCGGGCATCGTCGCGCCGCTCGCCACCATGGTGCCGGGCGTGAACCGCGAACTGCTGGTGCTTGCCACCGGCGCGGGCTCGCTGATTCTTTCGCACGTGAACGACGCGGGTTTCTGGCTGGTGAAGCAATACTTCAACATGAGCGTGGCCGAGACTTTCAAGACCTGGACCGTGATGGAAACGCTGATCTCGGTTGTCGCGATCATCTTCATCATGCTGCTCAGCATGGTCGTCTAGGAGAAGGCACATGAACCGCATCGCCATCGGGGTCGACATCGGAACCACCAGCACCAAGGCGGTCGCCTTTTCCACGGCGGGGCGCGTGCTGGCGAACGATGCGGTGGAGTACCCCCTGCTGCAACCTGAACCCGCGGCCGCGGAGCAGGACCCGGAGCAGATCTACCGGGCCGTGCTGTCGACCATTGCCTCGTGCGTGCGGCAGTGCAAGGCGGCGCCGGGCGATGTGCTGTGCGTGTCGTTCAGCGCAGCCATGCACAGCCTCATCCTGGTGGACGAGCACGGCGCGCCGCTGACGCGCAGCATCACCTGGGCCGACCACCGCAGCGCGGCCTGGGCCGGGCGCATTCGCGCGGAGTGGGAGGGCGACGCGATCTACCACCGTACGGGCACGCCGATCCATCCCATGTCGCCGCTGGCCAAGCTGGTGTGGCTGCGCCACGAGCGCCCGGAGCTTTTCGCGCAGGCCCGGCGCTTCGTCGGCATCAAGGAGTACGTGTTCTTCCGGCTGTTCGGCCGCTGGCTGGTGGACCATTCGATCGCCTCGGCCACCGGGCTCTTCAACATCTGGCAACTCGACTGGGATGCCGGGGCGCTCGCGCTCGCGGGTGTGCGCGCCGAGCAGCTCTCGGATCTCGTGCCCACGACTTGGCACGTGGAGGGATTGGCGGGCGAGACGGCGGCGCAGCTCGGGCTGTCGAGCGACACGCCCTTCGTCGTCGGGGCCAATGACGGCGTGCTTTCCAACCTGGGCGTGAACGCGGTGGCGCCGGGCGAGGTGGCCGTGACCATCGGGACCAGCGGCGCGATGCGCACGGTGATCGACCGCCCGATGACTGACTCCGAAGGCCGCACCTTCTGCTATGCGCTGGCCGACCGGCGCTGGGTGGTCGGCGGGCCGGTGAACAACGGCGGCATCATCCTGCGCTGGGTGCGCGACGAGTTCGCCTCCGCCGAAGCAGAGACCGCCAAGCGACTGGGCATCGACACCTACGAGGTGCTCACGCGCATTGCCGAACGCGTCTCGGCCGGCTCCGAAGGGCTGGTGTTCCATCCCTTCCTGACCGGCGAACGTGCGCCGTACTGGAATGCGGATCTGCGCGGCTCCTTCTTCGGCCTGGGCATCCATCACCGCAAGGAGCACATGATCCGCGCCGTGCTCGAGGGCGTCATCTTCAATCTCTACAGCATCCTGCCCGCGGTCGAGTCGATTGCGGGCACGAGCACCAGCATCAAGGCCACAGGCGGTTTTGCGCGCTCGGGGCTGTGGCGCCAGATGATGGCTGACGTGTTCGACCGCGAAGTGGTGGTTCCGGAGAGCTTCGAGAGCTCCTGCCTCGGCGCGGCCGTCCTCGGGCTTTATGCGCTGGGGCACGTCGATTCCCTGGACGTGGTGTCGGGCATGGTGGGTGCCACGCACCGCCACACGCCCAATCCGAAGAACGCGGCGCTCTATCGGCAATTGCTGCCTGTGTACCTCTCGCTGCCGCGCAAGCTCGGCGACGAATACCGCACCCTTGCGAAGTTCCAGCAGCAGGCGGTGCAGCGCACCGGTGACTGAGGCCATTCCTTTCTAGTTGGAGATTCGGTCTTGTTGAACACGATCCCGCCAGCCATCGCCGCCCGACCGCACATGCCCGACACCCTGCGCCGCGCGATGCTCCAACGGCCTGGTGCCGACGTGTTCGACAAGAAAACCTCGATCCACTGCGCCGAGTACGCAGCCCGCGACCGGCAGGCCGGCCTGCACGACTACGAACTCCATCTCACGGGGGCCTTGCCAGGGCGCATCCGCGTGAGCGACGGCGTGGACAGGGAGGTGCCGCCGGAGGCGGTCGTTCTTCTGGGCCCCAGGCTGCCGCACAGGCTGGCCATCGAATACCGCGCCAGCGGGGCGGCTGAGCAGCCGTGCGGCCTGGTGCTGCGCTTCGGCGACGAACCGCTGCGCCGGGGCATGGCGCTGTTTCCCGAACTCAATGACGCGGGCCCGCTGCTGGCCCGCGCACGGCATGGCGTGCAGTTTCTCGGCCTCGGCGAGGGCACGGTTGGGCGCTTCGGGCGCATTCACGCGCTGCAGGGGCTTGCACGCTTCTCGGAATTCACTGCGCTGCTGAGCGAGCTTGCGCAATGGAACGACTACCGTCTTCTTTGCACGCCGTCGCTGCAGGACGACGCGCATGACGAGAACGGCCGCGCGACGCGCATCCACACGGCGCTCGACCACATCCGGGAAAACTACGCGGAAGAACTCTCGCTCGCCGAAGTCAGCGCCGTGGTCGGCATGCGCGAGCACACCTTCTCGCGCTGCTTTCGCCGTGCCACGGGACAGACCTTCACCGATGTGGTGATCGGCCTGCGCGTGGACAAGGCCTGCCGGCTGCTGCTGTCCACGCGCCAGCACGTCAGCAGCATCTGCTACGAGGTGGGGTTCAACAACATCTCGAATTTCAACCGGCACTTCCGCAGGCTCAAGGGCATGGCGCCGGGTGAATTCCGCGCCATTGCGCGGGAGTAGGACTTACAGCACGAACCACCCCACCGCCACATAGTGGCTCGCCGTCCCCGCCAGCACGAACAGGTGCCAGGCCCCGTGCGCATGCCGGAAGCCCTGGCGGTTGCGGTAGAACACCGTTCCCGCTGTGTAGAGCACGCCGCCGATCAGCAGCCATGCCAGCCCCGCGCCCTCGAGCCGCGCGGCCAGCGGCACGGCGGCCAGCACACCGAGCCAGCCCATGCCGATATACAGCGCCAGTGATGGCTTCTTCAACGCCTTGCCTCCGGCCGGCATCAGCTCGCGCCAGATGCCGAAAAGCGCCGCGCCCCAGATCGTCGCCAGCAGCAGCCAGCCCCACGGACCTTGCAGCGTGACCAGCGCGAAGGGCGTGTAGGTGCCCGCGATCAGCAGGTAGATCGCGCAATGGTCGGCGCGCTCCCACATGCGCTTGAGCCGGCCGCGCGTGCTGTGGAAGAGGGTGGAGGCCGCATACAGGGCCACGGCCGAGAGCGAGAACACCAGCGCTCCCGCGATGCGCGCGGGATCGCCGGTGGGCACGGTCTTGGCGAGCAGCAGGGCTGTCGCGGGCAATGCGAGCAGCAGGCCCAGCAGGTGGCTGTATCCGTTGAACCGTTCGCCGGGGTACATGCGCTCGCTGCAGGCCTCAGCGGCCCGTTTCCTTCAAGTAGCTCGCGCGCGCCGCGAACGCCGTGTTCGCGAAATCGGAGAACACGCCGTCGATGCCCGCGCGGAAGTACGCGAGGTACTCGGCCGTCGGGTCGCCCTTGTAGACGCCTGCCAGGTACTTGGCCTCGTTGCGGAAGGTGTAGCTGTGCACGAACAGGCCGGCCTTGTGCGCATCGGCGATCAGGCTGGTGGGCTTGATGGTGTTCACATCGGCAAGGCCCTTGCCTGCGACAAAGGGCACGATGGTGTGGGCCATGACCTGTGGCTTCCACGGGCCGATGCCGTCGGCATAGGTCTTCACGTCGGCCAGGCCCGCTGGCGTGAGCATCTCTGCGAACCACTTCGGGTTACCGGCCAGCGTCCAGCTGTAGGGGCGACCGTCGACGAAGGTGTAGACGTCCTTGGTGACGTAGATCATCTCGCCGGTCTGGTAGTTGACGTCGTTGCCGTCCACCAGTTGCACCGCGCGGGCCTTCATGCCGGCCGAGCGCAGGTACTTCAGGCTCTCGGGTTCGAAGCTCTGCACGAAGATCGGCGCGTCCTTGCGGTTCAGGTCGTTGAAATTCATGATCTTCAGCAGCGCGTCTTCCAGCGGATGGCTGCCGGCCGGCCCGCAGCCGTTGGCGATGGCCTGGGCGTTGTTCCAGATCGGGTTCTTGGTCTCCGGGTACACGGTGAGCGTGCGGCCGGTGGTTGCGCTCTTGGCCTTGGCGATGTCGATGATTTCCTGGAAGCTCAGGATCGGCAGCTTGCCGTTGAGGTCGGTCGGACGCTGGTCCCTGGCGTCGTAGGTGGTGCCGCGGATCCACTGGCGCAGCTCGTCCATCGTGAAGTCGGTGATCGACCAGTCGTTGGTGTGGTCCTCGCCATCGACGACGAGCGACTTGAGCACCGACTTCGGATCGCTCGGGTCGGTCAGGTCGCTCAGGTACTGGGCCGGGCCGTTGGCCTCGACGGGCGGGTACGTCACGTTCACCAGCACGCCCGGCACGGTGCGCTTGCGACCCGCGACGGTGGTGTTGGTCTTGGCCACGTCGGCGATGTTGGTGTTGTCGCTGAGCCAGGGGTTGTGCCGCGCGACGAGCACGCAGTCCTTGGTGAGGTGCAGGTCGGTCTCGAGCGAATCGGCACCGGCATCGGCCGCGGCTTCGTAGGCGACCTTGGTTTCCTCGGGGTACAGGCCCGGCAGGCCGCGGTGGCCGATGACCAGCGGGACCGAGCCGTCGAGCGTGCCCAGGGGCGCGGGAGCCGGGGCAGGGGCCGGCGGTGCGGGGGCAGGTGCCGGTGCCGGCGGGAGAACCGGGAACGCGATGCCCCCGCCGTTGCCGCCCCCGCAGGCTGCAATCACGAGGCAGCCGCCGATGGCTGCGATGGCGGCGCGAACCGGGCGTGGCGCGGGCACGGGGACGCTCTTTTTCATATGCGGTCTTCGGGTGTTCGTTGAAAGAGAGACAAAAGCCGCCGGATGCTAGGTCGGGTGCGTGACGCGGCAGTGACCGAGGCCGAAGGCCCAGGCCTCGGGACTGCGAGCGCGGCGCGAACGAATGGCAGACGATGTTCCGAGCGCATCGGAAATAACTGAAACGCAGCGCGAGCCCGCACCATCTAATGGGAAAAGCAGCACACCATGCCCCACACCGCCTCCACACCCGACGCCGCCCCCGAAACCGGGGGGGCATCCGACCGCGAGCTTGCGGCACGCTCCGCACAGGGCGACACGCGGGCTTTCGCGGCCATCATGCGGCGCCACAACCAGCTGCTGTTCCGCACGGCGCGCAGCGTGCTCAAGAGCGACTCCGAGACGGAGGACGCCGTGCAGGAGGCCTATTTGCGCGCGTGGCGGGCCATCGGCACCTTCCGGGACGACGCGCAGCTTTCGACCTGGCTGGTGCGCATCGTCATCAACGAGGCCCTGGGGCGCCTGCGGCGACGAGGGGCGCAGGTGATTCAGCTCGACGGGGCGCACATTGCCGACGTGGACCCGGACCCGGCGTCGGCGGTGGCCGACGATCCCAACCTGCAACCCGAACATCTGGCCATGCGTGAAGAACTCCGCCTTCTGATGGAGCGCCGCATCGATCGGCTGCCCGATGCCTACCGCACCGTGTTCATGCTGCGGGCGGTCGAGGAAATGAGCGTGGCACAGACGGCGATTGCGCTCGCACTGCCCGAAGCGACCGTGCGCACGCGCTTCTTTCGCGCACGCAGCCTGCTGCGCGAGGGCCTGTCTCGCGACATGGACGTCGCTTTGGGCGACGCCTTCTCATTCGACGGCGCACGTTGCGATCGCATCGTGGCGGGTGTGCTGTCGAGCCTTGTCAACGGGCGGGAATCGCCCCGCTCGTGACGTTCACCCTGCGAGGAAAACAAAATGTCCTTCTTTCAGATGGCTTCCCCCATTGCCGCCCGGCGCATGTTCCTGGGCCGTTCGGGCCTGGCGCTGTCCGGCGCCGCGGTTGCGCTGCTGGCCGGCAAGGACGTGCTGGCCGCGAAGGCCGGCGGCGCGACCGGGAACGATGTGCAGATTCTCAATACCGCGCTGGGCGCGGAGCTGGAAGCCATTGCGGCGTACCAGCTCGGTGCCGAAAGCAAGCTGCTCGAGAAGCCGGTGCTCGACCTGGCGGTGACCTTCCAGGGGCACCACAAGGCGCACGCGGAGCTGCTGGCCCAGACGATCGCCAAGCTCGGCGGCAAGGCCGTTGCGGCAAAGCCGAAGTACGACTTTTCGGCGAACCAGCTGAAGTCGCAGGCGGACGTGCTGCGGTTCGCGGCCAAGCTCGAACAGGGCGCGGTGAGCGCCTACCTGGGGGCCGTGCCGCTGTTTGTGAACCGCGACCTGTCGAAGGCGGCGGCGAGCATCCTCGGCGACGAAGCCATGCATTGGGCCGTGCTGCGCCACGCGCTTGGCGAAGCACCGGTTCCTTCGGCCTTTGTGTCGTGACGCCGCTGCAGCTTCTGGCGGTTGCCGCGCTGTTCTCAAGCATGGCCGCATGGGGCGCCGCGCCCGATGCGGTGCGCGGCGAGCAGATCTACGCGCGCTGCCTGGCGTGCCATGCGCTGGCGACCGACCGGGTCGGGCCCAGGCACTGCGGCCTGTTCGGACGGCTGGCTGGCAGCGTGCCCGGTTTCAGCTATTCGCAGGCCATGAAGAATTCGAAGATCGTGTGGAACGACAAGACACTCGACCGCTTCCTGGCGAAGCCGCTGGCCATGGTGCCCGGAAGCGCCATGACCTATGACGGCGTGCCGGACCCCATGGAGCGGGCGGACCTGATTGCGTACCTGCGGCAGGCGAACGGCAAGCCTCCGTGCACGAACAGCCGTTGAAGAAAAGCATCACGCGCGCGTACCCGCGAGCACCGGCTGGAAGAACGCGCCGTCGACGCGCCCCAATCGGCGCTCATGCCCGCGGCACCTTCCCCACCGTATTCGGCGCACGGAGAAAGTCGAAGTCCACGCCCTTGTCGGCCTGCGTCACGGTCTGGAGGAACAGCTTTCTGTAGCCGCGCTCGGCGGTGGGTTCGACCACTGTGGTCTCCTGCGCGCGGCGCGCCAGTTCATCGTCCGTCACCAGCAGCGAAATCTCGCGCCTTGCCACGCTGAGGCGGATGCGGTCGCCGCTGCGTACGTAGGCCAGTGGGCCGCCGACGGCCGACTCGGGCGTCACGTGCAGCACGATGGTGCCAAAGGCGGTGCCGCTCATGCGGCCGTCGGAGATGCGCACCATGTCCTTCACGCCGGCACGCGCGAGCTTGCGGGGGATGGGGATGTAGCCCGCCTCGGGCATGCCCGGCGCGCCCTTGGGGCCGATGTTCTTGAGCACCAGCACGTCTCGCGGCGCGACGTCGAGCGTGTCGCTGTCGATGCGTGTCACCAGGTCTTCGGCGTTCTCGAACACCACCGCGCGGCCTTCGTGTTCCATCAGCGCCGGGTCGGCGGCCGATTGCTTGATGATCGCGCCGCCCGGCGCCAGATTGCCCCAGAGCACCGCGATGCCGCCCTGCGGATAGATCGGCCGGGCAGCCGGCCGCACCACGTCCTGCCGAAAGCCGGGGCCCGCGCGCTCGAGCTCCTCACCCAGCGTGCGGCCGGTGACCGTGAGCGCGTCGAGGTGCAGCAGCGGCTTGAGTTCGCGCAGCAGCGTGGCCATGCCGCCCGCGGCGTGGAAGTCTTCCATGTAGTGCTGGCCCGAGGGCTTCAGGTCGAGCAGCACCGGCGTCTCGCGGCCCATGCGGTCGAGCGCGTGCAGGTCGATGTCCAGGCCCATGCGCCCCGCAATGGCCGCGAGGTGCACGATGCCATTGGTCGAGCCGCCGATGGCCAGCAGCACGCGCATCGCGTTCTCGAAGGCGGCGGGGGCCAGCACCTTGTCGATGGTGAGGCGATCGCGTGCCATCTGCACGGCCTGCGCGCCGGTCTGCTCGGCGATGCGGATGCGGTCGGCCGTTACGGCGGGCGGCGAGGCGCCGCCCGGCATCGTCATGCCCAGCGCCTCGGCGATGCAGGCCATGGTGCTGGCCGTGCCCATCACCGAGCAGGTGCCCACGCTCGCGACCAGCTGGTTGTTGACGTCGGCGGTTTCCTCGGCGTCGATCTCGCCCGCGCGGTACTTGCCCCAGTAGCGCCGGCAGTCGGTGCAGGCGCCCACGCGCTCGCCGCGGTGGCTGCCCGTGAGCATCGAGCCGGTGATGAGCTGGATCGACGGCAGGCCCGCCGAGGCCGCGCCCATGAGCTGCGCGGGCACGGTCTTGTCGCAGCCGCCGATCAGCACCACGGCGTCCATGGGCTGCGCGCGCACCATTTCCTCGGTGTCCATGGCCATCAGGTTGCGCAGGTACATGCTGGTGGGCGCGGCGAAGCTCTCGTGCACCGAGATCGTCGGAAAGTCCATCGGCAGTCCGCCCGAGAGCATCACGCCGCGCTTGACGGCCTCGACGAGTTGCGGCGCGTTGCCGTGGCAGGGGTTGTAGGCGCTGCCGGTGTTGGCGATGCCGACCACCGGACGATCAAGCGCGGCATCGGTATAGCCCGCGCCCTTGATGAAGGCCTTGCGCAGGAACAGCGAAAAGCCGCGGTCGCCGTAGCTGGTCAAGCCCTTGCGCATGCCTGCACGGTCCGGGTCCGTGCCGTTGTCGTCATCGGGTTCGAGGGGCAAGGGGGACATGGAAGGGCCTCTGTGTTGCTTGCGTGATCGTATGCCCGTGCCCGGGCAAACCCGATTACCACTTTATGTTTCAAATCCTTACGATTGGAGCCGGGGGTGTTTCCGTGGCATCCCCTTGCGCTGGCGCGCAATTTGCACTGGTTTTGCCTTTTCTCATCGAGGGAGAGTTCATGAAAAGCTTCTTGCCGTGGCACCGGGCGGGCGTGCTGCTGATGGCATTGGGTGGCGTCATCGCTGTCCACGCCCAGGCCCAGGTGCTGCAATTCAAGTGGGGCCATGTCTACGAGCCCGCGAGCATCTTCCACCAGCAGGCGGAGCTGGCGGCGCGCAAGATCGCCGAGCAGTCCGACGGCAAGATCAAGATCGAGGTCATTCCCTCCTCCAAGCTGGGGCAGGAGGGCGACTTTCCGCTGATGCTGGCGAACGACTCGGTGCAGATCGCCTACGTCGGGCAAGCCACGCTGGCCGAGGGCTATCCGCCGCTGAGCCTGGGAACCTACCCCTTCGCCTTCAAGGACCTCGACCACATGCGCAGGTACCTGGCGAGTCCGCTGTTGGCCGAGCTGATGAAGGGCTACAACGAGAAGAGCGGCAACCGCATGGTGGCCTCGGTGTACTACGGCGCGCGGCAGGTCACGTCGGCAAAGCCGCTGTCCAGGCCCGAGGACTTCCGCGACCTGCGCCTGTACGTGCCCGCCGCCGCGGCCTACCAGCTGTTCGCCACCGCGCTCGACGCCAAGCCGGTGACGCTGCCTTTCATGAGCCTCTACGGCTCGCTCAAGAAGAACGAGGTGGAGGCGCAGGAAAACCCGCTCGACATCGTCAAGTCGAAGAAGCTCTACGAAGTCCAGAAATACGTGCTGCTGACGGGGCACGTCCACGACACGCTGGGCATCGTCATCGGCAAGGCCGCCTGGGCGAAGCTCGCGCCGCCCCAGCAGGCGATGGTCGAGAAGGTGCTCGCGGAAACCGCGAAGTGGACCAACGTGGGCGTGATCGCCGGCGAGCTCGAGGACGAGAAGTTCCTGCGCGACAAGGGCATGACCGTGTCGCCGGCCAACCGGCAGCTGTTCCTGGAGCGGATCGCGAAGCGGTCGACGCCCGAGCAGATGGGCGCGCGGCCGGGCGACTACGCACGCCTGCAGGCGCTGGTGAACTGACGAGGCGGTTTCAGGCGGCTTCGAAGGCACGCAGCAGCGCGTGCGAGAGGTCGGCCACGAGTGCTTCGCGCTGGGGAGAAGGGCGCCAGAACGCGCGGCTGGCCACGCCCGTGGCTTCCCATTCGGGATGGTTGCGCGCCGGCTGCACGCCGCGCACCGCGGCCGCGGCGGCACGCGTGGGGGCATCGCCGTTCTCGGGCGCATCGGCGGCGATGCGCTGCGTGGCCGCGTGGCCGCGCTGCTCGAGGGCCTGCGTGAGCTTGAGCTGCCATGCGGCCAGCGTGAACAGCACGCCGTCTTCCACCGTGAGTTCGTGCACGTCGCGCAGCTTGTTGGCCAGCTTGCGCCCGAGCGGCCCCAAGCCCTGCGACACCGCACCGCCGATGGCGCCGCCCAGCGCCGCACCCGCACCGAGCGAGATGCCGGCCACCGCCAGGTCGGCCACCACGCCCACGGCCGCGCCGATGACCGCGCCCTTGCCGAGCCGCAGGCCCGCGTCCTTCATGGCTTCGGGGCTGAAGAAGTCGAGCGTCCAGCGGCCTTCGATCATCGGCAGCGGTGCCTCGTCGGCGTCGCCCTGGCGGAAGCCGTAGAGCGCGAGCAGGTCGTCGGTGCAGCGCTGGGCCTTGTCGAATACCGCCTTCTGCAGCGCCTCGACGAGCGCCTGGCGGCGTGCCGCGTCGGCGAACTCGGTGGACGACACCGTGCGGCGCACCGCGGCCGCATCGACGAGCAGGCCGGCGATGCGCGTGCAGGCGGACTGGCGGCGCCGGGCCGCCTCGGCGTCCAGCGCATCGACCACGGCGCGCAGCAGGTCGCGGCGCTCGCGCAGCAGCGTGGCGAGGTCGTTGTACAGGTCTTGTTCGGCGCCGACGAAGGGGGCCGCCGCGTCGAAGCGCACCTGCACGTGCAGGCCATAGGCCGAGAGCAGTTCCTTCCACGCCGTTTCGCGGCTGGCGGCATCGCGCACGAAATTCAGCACCGGCAGCACGGGGCGCGCACAGGAGTTGAGCAGTTCGATCTCGTCGCGGAACTTGGGCAGCACCGGCTCGCGCACGTCGATGACCAGGAAGGCCGCGTCGATGTCGAGCATGGTGCGCAGCACCTTGGCCTCCTGCTCGAACACGCCATGGGCTTCGGGACCCTGCAGGAACCGGCGGATGCGCTCGGGGGGCGTGGCCTGCTGGTCGAATCCGGCCAGGTGCTCGCGCAGCGCGACCGCGTCTTCCAGGCCTGGCGTGTCGAAGAAGCGCACGGCGCCTGCGCCATCCACGTCGAGGTCGACCGATTCGACATGGCGCGTGGTGCCGGGGCGCTGCGACACCTCGCCGAAGCCGACGCGGCGCGTGAGCGTGCGCAGCAGCGAGGTCTTGCCCGCGTTGGTGTGGCCGACGACGGCGATGCGGATGGGCGGTTGCGGCGTCACGGTGCGGCGACCCCGTCCTGCAAGGAGACGTCCAGGCGGTCGGCGGCGGTTACGCGCTCCAGGCCGGTGTCGCGCAGCCAGTCGAGCCAGCGCTGCGTGGCGCCGGCATGCGGCGCATCGGCCAGCCAGATTCGGCACTCGCCGCAATGCGCGAGCAGCTCGCGCAGGAAGCGCTCGGTGCCGCGATCGGGGCTCGATGCGGCGTGGCAGACCAGCAGCACGGTACGCGGATGGACGTGGGCCAACTGGTCGAGCAGGGCGCGGCGCGCGGGGGCGCTGCCGTCGATGCGCTGCACCTGCGTCGCGATGCCGGCGGGCAGGGCGGCTGGGGGCCAGGGCATGTCGGGCGGCAGTTCGAAGCCGACGACGAAGAGCGCGTCATGCAGTTCCGAGGCCGGCAGGCCCGTGGGCAGCGCACCGCGCGTGCGGCCCGGGTCGGCATCGACGATGGCCGCCGGGGCCATCGCGGCGAAGCGGGCCAGCAGCTTGCGGTAGTAGGGCTCGCTCCAGTCGGGCTGCAGCGCCTTGCGGCGGCTGCGCCACACGGCCGCGCTCCACAGCACGAGCACCACGCGCGGCAGCAGCCCGTAGACCACGATGCAGCCGGTAAGCCACAGCGCCCAGGCGCGCTGGCCGCCGGCGTTTGCGGCACCGGGTGCCGCGGCCAGCACGGCGGCGGCATCGGGCACGGGAAAGCCGAGCCGCGCCGGCGCCCAGCCCAGCGCCTGCACGGCCCGCACGAAGAATGCCGGCTCGAGGATCGTCGTCTCCCAGCTCAGCGTGTAGCTGCGGAACGCGAGCGCGAACAGCATCGCGGCCAGTACCACGGCGAACGACAGCGACCAGATGCCGTGGCTCACGAGCCCGAAGGCCCATGGCAGCAACTTCGCGCGGGACAGCAGCCCGGTGGCCGCACGCACCAGCAGCGGCGCCTGGCCGCGCCTGCCGCCGGCCACGCGGGCGGTGAGCGACAGCCAGATCCAGCCGAGCGATGCGGTACTGAAGGAAACGAAGGGCACCCACAGGCCCACGAGCCAGAGCAGCAGCGTGAGCACATGCAGGCCCAGCAGGCTCGCGAGCGCGACGATCACGTTGATGTGGCGCTCGCCGCCGCCGACCACGTTGCCCGCCAGCCCGAGGCCGGCCGCAACGATCAGCGCCACCAGCGCGAGCAGCACCCAAGGGGCCCAATGGCGGGCGCGTGCGAGTTCAGCCTGCAGGCCGATGCGTTCGCCGAGCCGGAGTGCGCGTTCGACGATCTGCCCGTGGGCATCGGCTGTGTGCGAGGCTGCGGTGCGCAGGGCTTGCGCATCGTCGAGCGGACCGGCCTGCTCGGTCCATCGGATGGCCTCGGTGATCACCGCGTCCGGAAAAGCAGTTTCGCGCAGCGCGGTGTTGGTCAACAGGGTCCCTTCGCAGCCAATCGGTCATCGCCCCGCCGGGTGCGGGGGGCGCGCGAATTATGCCCGGCGCATCAGGGACGGCCACGAAGGAAACGGGGCCGCAAGCGGCCCCGTTCTGCATGTCGCGGGAGGCGATGGCGCGTGCCCGGTCTCAGCGAAGGCCGAAGAACGAAAGCACGGCTACGACCACCACGATCAGACCGACGATGTAAATGATGGAATTCACGCGAGGACTCCTCTGTGTTGAGACGGGTCCAGCATTGCGCCGCCTGCGTGGCACCACTGTCGGCAGGGGGCGGCGTGTGCTGTAGGCGCGGGTGAAGCACCGCCCGGAGGTTTCCCCGGGGGCTCGTGGCGGCTCGCCTCATTTGTGACGATTGTTTGCAGGCGCAACCGGTGCCGTTCAGGCGCGCATCGCCTCGTCTTCCTCGAGGTTGTCGCCCAGGAAGCCACCGCTCTGGTGCGCCCACAGCCGCGCATACAGCCCGCCCTGCGCCATCAGCGTGCGGTGGTCGCCTTCTTCCACCACGCGGCCCTCGTCGAGCACGATCAGGCGGTCCATGGCCGCGATGGTCGACAGCCGGTGCGCGATCGCGATCACGGTCTTGCCCTCCATCAGCGCGTAGAGGCTTTGCTGGATGGCGGCCTCGACTTCGGAGTCGAGCGCGCTGGTGGCTTCGTCGAGCAGAAGGATCGGCGCGTCCTTCAGCATCACGCGCGCAATGGCCACGCGCTGGCGCTGGCCGCCCGAGAGCTTCACGCCGCGCTCGCCGACGTGCGCCTCGTAGCCGCGCCGTCCGGTTGCGTCGCCGAGCGTCTGGATGAATTCGTGCGCCTCGGCCCGCTTCGCCGCCGCCTCGATCTGTGCGTGCGTGGCGTCGGGCCGCCCGTAGGCGATGTTGTCGGCCACCGAGCGGTGCATCAGCGAGGTGTCCTGCGTGACCATGCCGATGTGGCTGCGCAGCGAGTCCTGCATGACGTGCGCGATGTCCTGCCCGTCGATCAGGATGCGGCCGCTCTCCAGGTCATGGAAGCGCAGCAGCAGGTTCACCAGCGTCGACTTGCCCGCGCCCGAACGGCCCACCAGGCCGATCTTCTCGCCGGGCTTCACCGTCAGGTTCAGGTCGTCGATCACGCGGCGGCCTGCATCGGCATAGCGGAAGCTCGCGCGCTCGAAGCGCACCTCGCCGCGCGGGACTTCCAGGGTCTTGGCACCGGGCGCGTCGAGCACGGTGCGCGGGCGCGACAGCGTCTTCATGCCGTCCTGCACCGTGCCGATGTTCTCGAACAGGCTGGTCATCTCCCACATGATCCAGTGCGACATGCCCTGCAGCCGCAGCGCCATCGCCGTGGCCGCGGCCACCGCACCCACGCCCACCGCGCCGTGCGACCACAGCCACAGCGCCGTTCCCGCCATGCCGGCGGTGAGGCCCATGCTCAGCGTGTGGTTGACGATCTCGAAGGCGCTCACGAGGCGCATCTGGCCGTAGCCCGTGTGCATGAATTCGCGCATCGCGTCGCGCGCGAAGCCGGCCTCGCGCTGCGTGTGCGAGAACAGCTTGACGGTCGCGATGTTGGTGTAGGCGTCGGTCACGCGGCCTGTCATGAGCGCGCGGGCGTCGGCCTGCGCCTTGCCGATCTTGCCCAGGCGCGGCACGAAGTACACGAGCGAGCCGATGTAAAGCGCCAGCCAGATCAGGAAGGGCCATGCCAGTTGCGCGTCGAGCACGCCCACCAGCAGGATCATGGTGGCCACGTACACGCCCATGGCCACCAGCACGTCGGCCAGCACGAAGATGGTGTCGCGCACGGCCAGTGCGGTCTGCATCACCTTGGCCGTGATGCGGCCGGCGAACTCGTCCTGGTAGAAGGCCATGCTCTGACCCAGCATCAGGCGGTGGAAGTTCCAGCGCAGGCGCATCGGCAGGTTCACCGCGAGCGTCTGGTGCTTCACGATGGTCTGCAGCGCCACCACGCCGATGCTGATCACCAGGAACGCGGCCAGCCACATGAGCGTGGTGCCGCGTTCTTCCCAGAGGCGCGAAGGCTCGAGCCCGCCGAGCCAGTCGACGATGCGCCCGAGGATCGCGAACAGCGCCGCCTCGAAGATCGACATGACGGCGGTGAGCGCGCCCATCGCGGCGATCTTGCCGCGCACGCCGTGCGTGCAGGCCCAGAGAAAGGCCACGAAGCCCTGCGGCGGCAACGCAGGTTCGGCTGCAGGGTAGGGGTGAAGGAGTTTTTCGAAGAGGCGGAACAAGGAAACAGTCTCCCGGAGAACTCAGGACTTTAGCCGCGCAGGCATGACCTTGCCCCGCAAAGGTGCGCTCCGCGGCGCATCCCTGCCGAGCCGCTCACCCAGGAAGCCCGAGCCTGAGGACCAGCGGCCCTTCCAGCTCGACGCGAGCGCGCAGTCCTACCAAGAAATCCGCACCGTTCCCGGCTTGGGTGTAGTCGCTGCGTGCAGCCACTTCGCACAAGACTGGCCGGGGTCGCCCCCGCTAGTCTCGTGGCGCTACCAGGAGACACCGGATGGAATTCTTCGAAGCGCTCCCGCTTCCCTTCTATTTCTCGCCCGAGCACGAGCAGTTCCGTGCCAGCCTGCGCGACTTCATCGCGCGCGAGATCACGCCCCATGTCAACGAATGGGACGAGGCCGAGACCTTCCCGCGTTCGCTCTACGTCCGCGCGGCCGAACTCGGTGTGCAGGGCCTGGGTTATCCCGAGGAATACGGCGGCACGCCGGCCGACATCTTCTACCAGTTGGTGGTCGCCGAGGAGTTCGCGCGCTGCGGCGGCGGCGGCGTGCAGGCCTCGCTCAACTCGCACAGCATCGCGCTGCCGCCGATCCTCAAGGCCGGCAGCGACGAGATCAAGCGCCGTGTGATCCCGCCGGTATTGGCCGGCGAGAAGATCGCCGCGCTGGCCGTGACCGAGCCTTCGGGCGGTTCCGACGTGGCCAACCTGCGCACGACCGCGGTGCGCGACGGCGACCACTACGTGGTCAACGGCGAGAAGACCTTTATCACCTCGGGCATGCGCGCCGACTTCATCACCACCGCCGTGCGGACCGACCCCGCGATCAAAGGCGCGGGCGGCATCTCAGTGCTGTTGATCGACGGCGACACGCCGGGCCTCACGCGCACCGCACTGCAGAAGATGGGCTGGTGGAGCTCCGACACCGCGCACCGCGCACCTGCGCTTCGACAACTGCCGCGTGCCCGTGGCCAACCTCGTGGGCGAGGAGAACAAGGGCTTCAAGACCTTCATGAACAACTTCAACAGCGAGCGGCTGTTCATGTCGGCGCTGGCCTGCGGTTACGCCGAGGTCTGCTTGCAGGAAGCGCTCGACTGGACGCGCCAGCGCACGCTCGCGGGCAGCACGCTGTCGCAGCGGCAGGTGGTGCGCCACAAGCTGATGGACATGACGCTGCGCATCGATGCCGCGCGCGCGCTGCTCTACGACCTGGCCTATCGCATCGAGCACCGGCTCGCGCGGCCCGAACACCTGGTGGCCCGCGTCTGCCTGGCCAAGGTGCAGGCCACGCAGGCCATGCAGTTCTGCGCCGACCAGGCGGTGCAGTTGCTGGGCGGCATGGGCTTCATGCGCGGCACGCGCAGCGAACGCATCTACCGCGAAGTCAAGGTGATGATGATCGGCGGCGGCTCGGAAGAGGTCTTGAAGGACCTGGCCGCGCGGCAGCTCGGCGTCTGAGCACGTGTGGCCGGCCGCGCTGCAGGTGGCGGCGCTCCAAGGGCCGCAGCCAGTTCGCGCAAGACCGGTCCCGGACCTTTGCCTAAGCTGACACCCATACAACAGTCCGCGAACCAAACGCCAACCAGCAACTGCAGCAACACAGCAATGGCAATCATCGAGTCGAACGTTTCCCCTGGCAGCGAGGCCTTCGAGGCCAACCGCACCGGCATGCTGGCCCTGATCGACCGCGTACGCGGCTACGAGAAGCGCAGCATCGCCACATCGGGCAAGTCCCGCGAGCGTTTCGAGAAGCGCGGACAGCTGCTGCCGCGCGAGCGGCTGTCGTTGCTGCTCGACCCGGGCACGCCCTTCCTCGAGATCGGCTCGCTGGCCGGGCTCGGGCTGGACAATCCCGACTTGGAGAAGAGCGTGCCGGGCGGCGGGGTGATCGGCGGCATCGGCTGGGTCTCGGGCGTGCGCGTGATGGTCAATGCTTCCGACTCGGGCATCGATGCCGGCGCGCTGCAGCCCATGGGCATCCCCAAGCAACTGCGCATGCAGGAGCTGGCGCTGGAGAACAAGCTGCCCTATGTGCAGCTGGTCGAGAGCGCGGGCGCGAACCTCATGACCTACAAGGTCGAGGAATTCGTCGCTGGCGGCAACCTGTTCCGCAACATCGCGCGCATCTCGGCCGCGGGCCTGCCCGTCGTGACGGTCACGCATGGCTCGTCCACCGCGGGCGGCGCCTACCAGACCGGCCTGTCTGACTACATCATCATGGTGCGGGGCCGTTCACGGGCCTTCCTCGCGGGACCGCCGCTGCTCAAGGCCGCGACCGGCGAGATCGCGACCGAGGAGGAGCTGGGCGGCGCGCTGATGCACACCTCGATCTCGGGCCTGGGCGACTACCTGGCCGAGGATGACCGCGACGCGATTCGGCTGGCGCGCGAGATTCTGGCCAACATCGACTGGCAGCGCGGCATGCCCGTCGAGCCCGCGCGCAGCTTCAAGCCACCGCGCTACGACGCGGAAGAGCTGCTGGGCGTGATGCCCATGGATCACAAGCGCCCGGTCGACATGAAGCAGGTCATCGCGCGCATTGCCGATGACTCCGAGTTCCTCGAGTTCGGCGAGAACTACGGCAGCGCGACCGTGGTCGGCCACATCAAGATCGAAGGCATGCCGCTGGGCGTGATCACCAACAACGGGCCGATCGACCCGGCCGGCGCGACCAAGGCCACGCACTTCATCCAGGCCTGCTGCCAGTCGAAGACCCCGATCCTCTACCTCAACAACACGACCGGCTTCATGGTTGGCAAGGACTACGAGGAGGCCGGCATCATCAAGCACGGCTCCAAGATGATCCAGGCCGTGACCAATGCCACCGTGCCGCAGATCACCATCTACTGCGGCGCCTCGTTCGGCGCCGGCAACTACGGCATGTGCGGCCGCGGTTTTCATCCACGCTTCTGCTTCTCCTGGCCCAACGCCAAGACAGCGGTGATGGGTGGCGAACAGGCCGCGCAGACCATGATCAACGTGGCCGAGGCCGCCATGAAGCGCAAGGGCGGCGAAATCGACCGCGAGAAGCTCGCCGAGATGGAGCGCCGCATCATCGACCGCTTCGACAGCCAGATGAGCGTATTCACCACCAGCGCCCACATGCTCGACGACGGCGTGATCGACCCGCGCGACACGCGCGCGGTGCTGAGCAAGGTGCTGTCGATCTGCCGCGATGCAGAGCTGCGTACGCCGCAGAAGATGCAGTTCTCCGTGGCGCGCCCCTGAGTCGAAGAAAAAGAAGCGAGACACACGAGCCATGCAACTCACGCCCGAGCACGACACGCTCAAGCGCTTCATCGACAAGGAGGTC
Organism: Variovorax sp. Varisp85; assembly: GCF_047304045.1. Lineage (NCBI taxonomy): Bacteria > Pseudomonadati > Pseudomonadota > Betaproteobacteria > Burkholderiales > Comamonadaceae > Variovorax > Variovorax sp. Varisp85. The sequence continues at coordinate 17,225 of NZ_JBGLYN010000046.1, read as the reverse complement.
AACCCCTACGTCGACGAATGGGAGCGCGCCGAGGTCTTCCCCGCTCACCAGGTGTTCAAGCGCCTGGGCGAGCTGGGGATGCTGGGCCTGACCAAGCCGGTCGAGGACGGCGGCGCGGGGCTCGACTATTCCTACGGTGCGGTGATGGCCGAGACGCTCGCGCACATGAACTGCGGCGGCGTGCCGATGGCCATCGGCGTGCAGACCGACATGGCGACGCCCGCGCTCGCGCACCGCGGCAGCGCCGAGCTGCGCGCGGAATTCCTCGCGCCCGCAATCAGCGGCGACTGCGTGGCCTGCCTGGGTGTGTCGGAAGTCGGCAGCGGCTCCGACGTGGCATCGATCAAGACCACCGCGCGCAAGTACGGCGGCGACTACGTGATCAACGGCGGCAAGATGTGGACCACCAACGGCACGCAGGCCGACTTCTGCTGCGTGCTCGCCAACACCTCCGAAGGCGCCTCGCACCGCAACAAGTCGCTGATCGTGGTGCCCATGAAGACCAGGGGCGTCGAGGTCGCGCGCAAGCTGCGCAAGATGGGCATGCACTCGTCGGACACTGCGCAGATCCACTTCGACGACGTGCGCGTGCCGCAGTGCCATCGCATCGGCGAGGAGGGCATGGGCTTCATCTACCAGATGGAGCAGTTCCAGATCGAACGCCTCTGGGGTGCGCTCAACAACGCGGGCATGGCGCAGCGCGCCATCGACACCACCATCGGCTACACGCGCGAGCGCCGCGCCTTCGGCCGCTCGATCCTCGACAACCAGTGGGTGCACTACCGGTTGGCCGAGATGCAGACTGAGGTCGCGGCCCTGCGCGCGCTGTGCTGGCAGGGCGTGGAGGAGGTGGTGGCCGGGCAGGACGCCACGCGCACCGCCACCATGGCCAAGCTCAAGGCCGGCCGTGTGATCCGCGAGGTGGCCGACGGCTGCCTGCAGTTCTGGGGCGGCATGGGCTTCGTCGACGAGAGCCCCATCTCGCGCATCTTCCGCGACGGCCGGCTCACCTCGATCGGCGGTGGCGCCGACGAAGTGATGCTCCAGATTCTCAGCAAGTTCATGGGCACCTTCCCGTCCGCTCACTGAAAAAACCATCGACGTACGCTCCATGACCGCCTCGACCCCACAGCTCACTCCCTTCCGCAAGATCCTGATTGCCAACCGCGGCGAGATCGCCTTGCGCATCATCCGCAGCGCACGTGCGCTCGGCTACCGCACGGTCGCCGTGTACTCCACGGCCGATGCCGGCGCGCGTCACGTGTGCGAGGCCGACCAGGCCGTGTGCATCGGCGAACCGCTGCCCGCGCAGTCCTACCTGCGCATTCCCGCGATCATCGAGGCCGCGAAGCTCAGCGGTGCCGACGCGGTGCACCCGGGCTACGGCTTCCTCGCCGAGAACGAGGACTTCGCGCAGGCCTGCCAGGACGCGGGCCTGGTGTTCGTCGGCCCGTCGGCCGAGGCCATCGTGTCGATGGGCAACAAGGCCGGCGCCAAGACGCTGATGCAGGCGGCCGGCGTGCCCTGCATCCCCGGCTACCAGGGCGACGACCAGAGTGAGGAGCGGCTCGCGGCCGAGGCCGTGCGCATCGGCTTCCCGGTGATGATCAAGGCCACGGCCGGTGGTGGCGGGCGCGGCATGCGGCTGGTGCCTTCGGCCAAGGAATTCCCCGAGCTGCTGCGCAGCGCGCGCTCCGAGGCGCAGAGCGCCTTCGGCGACCCCGAAGTGATCCTGGAGCGCGCGATCGTCGAGCCGCGCCACATCGAGATCCAGGTCTTCGCCGACCGCCACGGCAACGCGATCCACCTGGGCGAGCGCGACTGCTCGGTACAGCGCCGCCACCAGAAGCTGATCGAGGAAGCGCCTTCTCCGGCCGTCGACGCCGAGCTGCGCGCACGCATGGGCGCCACCGCGGTGGCCGCGGTCAAGGCCATCCGCTACGAAGGCGCTGGCACGCTCGAGTTCCTGCTCGATGCCGAGGGCAACTACTACTTCATGGAAATGAACACCCGGCTGCAGGTCGAGCATCCGGTGACCGAGGCCATCACCGGCCTGGACCTGGTCGCGCTGCAACTGCGCGTGGCCGGCGGCGAAGCGCTGCCGATCACGCAGGAGCAGGTCAGGTTCCAGGGCCACGCGATCGAGGTGCGGCTGTGCGCCGAAGACGCCGACAAGGGCTTCATGCCACAGAGCGGCACCATGGCGCTGTGGGCCATGCCCGCGCAGCTGCGCGTCGAGCATGCGCTGCGCTCGGGCGGCGAGATCCCGCCCTACTACGACTCGATGATCGCCAAGGTCATCAGCCACGGCGACACGCGCGAGGCCGCGCGGCGGCAACTGATGGCCGGCCTGGAGGATGCGGTGGCGCTGGGCGTGACCACCAACCAGGCCTTCCTGCACCGCTGCCTGGGCCATGCGGTGTTCGCGGCCGGCGGCGCCACCACCGCCTTCATCGCGCAGAACCAGGACGCGCTGCTCGCGCCAGACACCGAGGCCCGCGCGCGCGCCGCCGCCATCGCGGCCGTGCTGCTCTACGAGACCACCGGTGCGCGCCGCGCGCCGTCGGCCGGTCGGCGTATGACGCACAGCCTGCCGATCTCGCTGCGCTTCGAGGTCGAGGGCGCCGCGGTGCGCGCGAGCATCGTGCTGCGGCAGCAGCGCCATTTCGAGGTGTCGATCGGCGATGCCGCATATGGGGTCGAGCTGGCCGAGATCGGCGAGCACGCCGTGCGCTTCGTGTGCAACGGCCTCTACGAAAGTGCGGCCTTCCACCGCGACGGCGCCACGCTGCTGCTGCATTACCGCGGCATTCCGGTGCGCATCGAGGACAAGACCCGGGCCGCGACCGCGCGCCAGGGCGAGGCCGGCGGCGACGGCAAGGTGCGCGCATCGATGAACGGCCGCGTGGTCGCGGTGATGGCCGCGATCGGCGACATGGTCGAGGCGGGTCAGCCGGTCATCACGCTCGAGGCCATGAAGATGGAGCACATCCACGCAGCGCCGGTGGCCGGCAAGGTGATCGCGCTGCACGTGAAGACCGGCGACCAGGTCGCGGCCAGCCGTGTGGTGGTCGAGATCGAGGTGGCCGCCAAGGACGCGGTCGCGGCTTAGTAAACACCGGGCGCGCGGTCGGCGCCCCAGAACAAGGAGCGAGACGAGATGAGCGAGACGAACGAGCCCGCGGTGCGGCTGGAGAAGCGTGGCCACGCGATGTGGGTCACGATCAACCGGCCCGACAAGCGCAACGCGATCAACAAGGACGTGGTGGCCGGCATCCGCGACGGCTGGCGCCGCGCCCATGCCGACAGCGAGGTGCGCGTGATCGTGCTCACTGCCGCGGGCGACAAGGCCTTTTGCGCGGGCGGAGACCTGCAGCCGGGCGCGGGCTTCGCCTTCGACCTGTCGCAGCCCAACATCGACTACGCCGATATGCTGCGCGAGGTGCAGAACGCCACGTTGCCGAGCATCGCGCGCATCAACGGCGTCTGCATGGCCGGCGGCGTGGGCCTGCTGTGCATGACCGACATGGCGGTCGCGGCCGACCACGTGCAGTTCGGTCTGCCCGAGGTCAAGATCGGCCTGTTCCCGATGCAGGTGCTGAGCCTGCTGCAGGACATCGTGCCGCGCCGCACGCTGCGCGAGTGGTGCCTCACGGGCGAGCCCTTCGGCGCGGCGGAGGCCCGGGAGGCGGGGCTGCTCAACTACGCGGTGCCCGCCGGCGAACTCGACGCGAAGACGCAATGGCTGGTCGACCGCCTCGCCGGCAAATCGCCCACGGCGCTGCGCCGCGGCAAGTACGCGATGCGCGCGATGGCCGCGATGTCCTTCGACGAAGGCATCGCCTACACCGAGAGTCAGATCGCGCTGCTCGCAATGACCGAGGACGCGCGCGAAGGCCTGGCCTCGTTCAACGAGAAGCGCAAGCCCGTATGGACCGGACGCTGAGCATCGCCGCCCCCACGGCCACCGACCGCAGCGCGCACGCGGTCGGCCTGGCCGAGTGGCTCTCGCGCCGCGCGGCGCGCGCGCCCCCCCCCCCCGCGCGGGGCTGGGGGGGCGCCCCCGGGGACGACGGCCCACGCCTCGCCCGCCACCCGAGGCAGTGGGCGGTGCTGGCCGCGGGCGCCCGCGTCGGTTACCTCGGGCTCAATGACCCGATGTTCGTCGTCGTGCTGTTTGCCACCGCGCGGATCGGCGCGATCTGCGTGCCGCTCAACTTCAGGCTCAGCGGCGCGGAGCTGTCCTTCGCGATCAACGATGCGGGCGGGCCGTGAAACTCGCGGAGAAGGCCGGCGCGGACATCGTGCTGCTGTCCTATCCCCCGCAGTTCTGGCCCACGACCGAGCAGGAGATCTACGACTACACCAAGCAGTTCTGCGATGCGACCGAGCTGGCCGTGATGCTGTTCCCGATTCCGCTGTGGGGCTTCGAGCGTGTGCATCCGGCGGGCATGTCGGTCGAGCTGGTGCGCCGCCTGCTGAAGGATTGCCCCAACATCGTGGCGATCAAGTCGGAGCAGGGCTTCCCGCTGCCCGCAGGCCTGTGCGAGATGTACCACCATTTCCGCGACGAGGTGGTGATCAGCTGCCCCATCGAGGGCGATGCCATTCCGCTCATGAGCGTGATGAAGCTGCAGTTCTCCGGGACCAGCAACACGCAATGGATGAGCACCTACTACCCGCGCGCCTTCGACCTGGCAAAAAACGGCGAGTGGGAGTCCGCAATGGAGATGTACTGGAAGGTGAACCCGGCGCGCAGCGCCAACGGCGCCGCCGCACAGAGCTACGCCGGCGGCACCGGCGTGTTGAACCGCACGATGTGGAAGTACCAGGACTGGCTGGCGGGCTTCAACGGCGGGCCTTTGCGCGCGCCGGCCATGCGTGTCCCGGACCGCCTCATGAAGATGCTGCGCCAAGGGCTGGTGGCCTCCGGGCTGCCGGTCACCAAGGACCCGGACAGTGCCTACATGGTCGGGCGCAACCCATGCTGAAGGAAGGCACGATGCGCCACCTTCTCGAGGATCCGACGCTCTTTCGCACCGCCGCCCACGTGGCCGGCGAGTGGATCGGCGCCACGCCGCACGGCACCTACACGCTGCGCAATCCGGCCGACAACGCCGTCCTGGCCGAGCTCCCGCGCTTCAAGGAGGCGGAGACCGGCAACGCCATCGAAGCGGCCCACGCGGCTTTCCTGTCCTGGCGCAGGACCACGGCCAGGCACCGTTCGGAAGTGCTGCGCCGCTGGTACGAACTGATGATCCGGCACCGCGACGATCTTGCAACGCTGATCACGCTGGAAGAAGGCAAGCCGCTTGCCGAAGCGAAGGTGGAGGTCGACTACGCGGCCTCCTTCCTGCAGTGGTTTTCCGAAGAAGCCAAGCGCACACGCGGCGATGTGATTCCCGCGCCGAAGGACACGCAGCGCGTTCTGGTGCTGAAGGAGCCGATCGGCGTGTGTGCGGCAATCACGCCCTGGAACTTTCCGGCTGCAATGATCACCCGCAAGGCCGGCCCGGCGTTGGCGGCCGGCTGCAGCATGGTCGTGAAACCGGCCAGCCAGACGCCGCTCACGGCGCTGGCGCTCGCCGAACTGGCGCAGCGCGCCGGCGTGCCGCCCGGCGTGTTCAACGTGGTCACCGGCAATGACACGCGTGCCATCGGCCACGCGCTGACCAGCCATCCGCTCGTGCGCAAGATCACGTTCAACGGTTCGACGGAGGTGGGGCGCCTGCTGCTCGCGCAGGCCGCGGCAACGGTCAAGAAGTGCTCGATGGAGCTGGGCGGCAACGCGCCGTTCATCGTCTTCGACGATGCGGATCTCGACGCGGCCGCCGACGGCGTCGTCGCCGCCAAGTTCCGCAACACGGGCCAGGCGTGCATCAGCGCCAACCGGGTGCTGGTCCAGGCGGGCGTGTACGACGCCTTCGCGGCCAAGCTCGTGGAGCGGGTGGCCAGGCTGCGCGTGGGCAACGGCCTGGAAGCAGGCGTGCAGCTGGGACCGCTGATCGATGACGCGGCCGTGGCGAAGGTCGAGGAGCACATCGCGGATGCGATCGCCGGCGGCGCCACCGTGCTGCACGGCGGAAAGCGCCACGCGCTCGGCGGCCGCTTCCATGAGCCGACGGTCATCATGGGGGCGACGCCGGAAATGGCCGTGGCTCGCGAGGAAACCTTCGGACCCCTTGCGCCGCTGTTCCGCTTCGAGAACGACGAGGAGGCCTTCGAGCTTGCGAACGCCACGGAATTCGGCTTGGCCGCTTATTTGTACAGCCGCGACGCGGCCCGCATCTGGCGCGCATCTTCCGCGATCGAGTCGGGAATGATCGGTATCAACTGCGGCCTGATCTCGAACGAGGTGGCGCCCTTCGGCGGCGTAAAGCAGAGCGGCCTCGGCCGCGAAGGCTCGCACCATGGCATCGAGGAATTCCTCGAGATCAAGTACCTTTGCTGGGACGGGCTGGCGCCTGCCTTCGGTTGACGCCTTCCCAGAAAAATCAGGAGACAGAAATGAAGCAACAGCGTTGCCCTGCGTGGCTTTCCCCGCTTTTTGCCGCGATCGCCATGATTGCCGCAGCCGCCACGGCCCACGCACAGCCGAACGTGACCAAGATGGTCGTGCCCTTTCCGCCGGGCGGCGTCACGGACCAGGTGGCCCGCATCATGGCGGAGCACATGGGCCGGCAGCTCGGCCAGGTCATCATCATCGACAACAGGCCGGGCGCAAGCAGCCGGCTGGGCGTCGAGGCCGTCATCAAGGCGCCCGGCGACGGCACGACGCTGCTGTTCACCAATTCGAGCTACAGCATCCTCCCGGTGGTCGATCCGAAGATTTCCTTCGATCCTGCAAAGGCGCTGGCGCCTGTCAGCATGACCGCCACCTATGGCCTGCAGATCGTCACGAAGAAGGACATTCCCGCGAGCACGCTGGCCGAGTTCATCGCCTACGCCAAAAAGAATCCCGGCAAGCTGAGCTATGGCAGCGCCGGCATGGGGAGCGGCGCGCATTTTGCCGGCGAGTACTTCAAGTCGCTGACCGGAACATTCCTCGTGCACATTCCATACCGTTCCACGGCGGGTGCACTGAACGATGTCGCGGGCGGCCAGCTGGACGTGGCGTTCGATGCCTCGGCCAAGCCGCTGATCGATGCGGGGCATATCAAGTTGCTGGCGGTCACCAACCGGCAGCGGGATCCGCGCTTCCCCGGCACACAGACGGCGTCCGAGGCCGGCGTGAAGCCCTTCGTGCTCGAGTCATGGGTGGGTGTGCTGGCACCGGCAACGACCCCGCAGCCCTTGCTCGAGAAGCTGAACAAGGCGGCGGGCGCGGCGCTGGCCGACCCTGCGGTGCAGAAACGGTTCGCGGAACTCGGGCTGCGGCCTGAGGGCGGCACCTCCGCGCGCTTTGCCGATGCGATCCGCGACGACCTCGTGCTCTATCGCGGGATCGCCAAAGAGTCCAAGCTTCAATTCGAATAGGTCGACATCATGAATCTTCCAGTCATCCATCGCGTGGTCACCGGCCACGACGCGCAAGGCAACGCCGTGATCACCAGCAATGGGCCGCTGCCCGTCGTGGCGGAGATCAAGGCCATTCCGGGCACGGTCTTTCACGAGGTGTGGGCCACGACGGGTACGCCGGTGCGTGTCGACAACGGCCCGGACCCGACCACCGGACCGCTGACGCTGCCCCCGCCGGCGCTTGGAACGCGCATCCGGTTCGTCGACATTCAGCCGGACAGCGAGGAACTGTTCAGCCGCAGCGCCGACCAGTTGCGCGCGGGTTTCAGCGAGATCGGGGACATGGCGGCGTCCACGGCGGACCGGGGCGCGCCGCATCCGTTGATGCACCGTACGCAAAGCGTCGACTACGGTGTCGTGATGGAGGGCGAGATCACGCTGGTCGTGGACCAGGGCGAGGTGCAGCTCGGCGCCGGCAGCGTCGTCGTGCAGCGCGGTACCAACCATGCGTGGGCCAACCGCTCCGGCAAGCCATGCCGGATGCTCTTCGTCCTGATCGACGGCGAGTACGACCCTGCCATCGGCCAAGCGCTGGCCGGCCTGCGTTGAGGCGAAGCAGCGCTGCTCTTCGAACTGAAAAAAGCATGAAACTGGCATCCTTGAAGGGCGGCAAGGACGGCCGCCTCGTCGTCGTCTCGCGCGACCTGCAGCAATCGGTGAGTGCGCAGGCGATCGCACCCACCCTGCTCGACGCGTTGGAGCGTTGGGCCGAGTGCGAACCTCGGCTGCAGCAACTCTATGCAGGGCTCAATGCGGGGCAGGCGGACGGTGCATCCGCGTTCGATCCGCGCCAGGCTGCCGCGCCGCTACCGAGAGCGCCGCAATGGTGCGACGGTTCCGCCTTCCTGAACCACGGCCGCCTGATGGAAACGGCGTTCAAGCTGGCGCCCATTCCGGACATGGAAACGATCCCGTTGATCTACCAGGGCGGTTCCGACGACTTCCTTGGAGCCACCGACGACGTGCCGCTGCCGGACGAGGCGCATGGCATCGACTTCGAGGGCGAGTATGGCGTGATCCTGCACGAGGTGCCGCTTGGCACTTCGGCGCAACTTGCGCGCAGCCGCATCGCGCTGCTGGTGCAGATCAACGACGTGAGCCTGCGTGCCTTCGGCCCGCGCGAGATGAAGACCGGCTTCGGATTCTTCCAGGCCAAGCCTTCCTCCAGCTTTGCGCCGGTGGCGGTGACGCCGGACGAGATCGGGGACCATTGGCGGAACACCCGCGTGCACATGGACCTCCACGTCGAATACAACGGCGCATGGTTCGGCAACCCCAACGGCGGCGAGATGAACTTCGGTTTCGACGAGCTGATCGCACATGCGGCCGCGACGCGTCGCCTGTCCGCCGGCACGATCATCGGCAGCGGCACGGTCTCGAACGCAGGCGGGCAGAAGGGCTCGGCCTGCATTGCGGAGCGCCGCGCCATCGAGACCATCGAGCACGGCGCACCCCGGACGCCGTTCATGCGCTTCGGCGACCGCGTCCGGATGGCGGTGCGCCAGGACGGCCAGTGTGTCTTCGGCGCCATCGACCAGCGTATCGTCCGCGCCCCCGTGCCGCCGCAGGCGTGAGCGAAGCCATGCGAGTCCTCATTACCGGCGCGGCCGGCTTCATCGGCGCCCACCTTGCCGGCCTGCTGCGCGAGCGGGGCGAAATTGGCGGCCGGCGCATCGGAGCACTGGCGCTCGCCGACCAAAGCTTGCCGGACACGGCCGCAGAGATCGCGATTCGCGGCGATCTCGCGGACCCCGGCGTGATGGCCCAGGTCGCGGCGTTCCGGCCGGACGTGGTCTTTCACCTCGCGGCCGTCCCGGGCGGTGCATCCGAGCAAGACTACGCGCTCGGCCGCCGGGTCAACCTCGACGCATCGCTTGCGCTGTTCGAGGCGCTGGCCGGGAACGGCGCGAGGCCGACAGTCGTCTATGCCAGCAGCATCGCGGTGTACGGCACCCATCTTCCGGACTGCGTCACACCCGCCATGCCGCTGCGGCCGCCGCTCACCTACGGTGCCCACAAGCGGGTGTGCGAGATCCTGCTGGCCGACTTCACGCGCCGCGGGCTCCTGGACGGCCGGTCGGTCCGGTTGCCCGGGATCGTCGCGCGCGCGAAGAGCAGCGCCGGGCTCACCTCCGCATTCATGAGCGACATCCTGCATGTGCTCAAGGCGGGCGTTGCCTACACCTGCCCGGTAGGTCCCGAAGCCACGGCGTGGTGGATGTCGGCGCGCCGCTGTGCCGAGAACCTGGCCCATGCGGCGGTGATGGAAGTCCCGCATGCGGAGCCGGAGCGCGCTTGGCCGCTGCCTGTGCTGCGGCTCTCGATCCAGGAAATCGTCGACACGTGCTCGGCACGCTACGGTGAGTCCCGTCGCGGGTTGGTGTCATTCCAGCCTCGTCCCGATGTAGAGGCGGTGTTCGGGCGCTATCCGCGCCTCGACGATGTATCGGCCCGTGCGCTCGGACTGCGCGACGACGGCTCGGCGGACGAGCTGGTGCGCCGGGCACTTGGTGAAATCAACTGATCTGAAGCCCCGCTTCCGGGCTGATGCCGAGAAACCAGCTTCTCGTCAGTTGCGCTTCGAAAATTTGTCAGGATGGCCGGGTTCTCCAGCGTCTTCGCCTCGTCCTCCAACAGGGCGCCTGCGTTTCAGGAAGACGAGGGCGCCGATCGCCTGTGGTTTCGTCGGAGCGCCCAGCCACCACGGCTTCGGCCACGAGGCGCCGATTTTTGTGGAGTAATTTAGAGAGCTATTGAGATAACTCTTCTTATCACGATAGCAAGTTTCCATGGCTGAACTGGAGGGCATGAAAGTAGGCAGTCTCATTTCAGCAGGTCTCGATCCCCTTCGTTTCAAGATCTAGCAGTGCCGAGCTATTCTGCGTGTGTCGGACAACTGCGTCGAGCTCAACTGCGCTCAGCCTTTTTCCTCGATGGATGCAGTAGCGAGTTGTTCTTGATTAGCGTCGAGTCTTTGGCGTCACCATTGAACCGATAGACTCCTGTCTTGCAATTTGAAGAACTAGGAATCTAGACGCAGCGTTTCGCGGAGACCCACATGGATCGCATGACCAGCTTGCGGGTGTTCCGCGAAGTGGTGGAGGCCGGCAGCTTCGTAGCGGCAGCCGAGCGACTGGGGCTATCGGCGCCGATGGCCAGCAAGCATGTCGCACAGCTTGAGAAATCCCTCGGAGCACGGCTGCTGCACCGCTCCAGCCGCCACTTGAGTCTGACCGAGGCCGGGACGGGTTGGTACGAGCAGAGCCGCCGCGCGCTCGATCTACTCGACGCAGCGGAGGCCGCCATTGGCCAGACGCACGACACACCGCGCGGACAGCTGAGGGTGAGCGCGCCCATTTGGTGCGCCACGCCGCGCTTTGCGCGCGTGCTGGCCGACTATCGCGAGAGATACCCCGAAGTGCTGGTCGACATCCATCTGGAGAACCGCAAGGTCGATCTCGCGGCTGATGGCTACGACTTGGCCCTGCGCGCCACACTAGAGCCTTCGACCGCTCTCATCGCACGACCGCTTTGCCACGTCCCCTTCTACCTCGTAGGAACGCCGGCCTACATCGAACGCATGGGCGGCCTGCCCACATCGCCTGCCGAATTGGCGAGGCTCGGTGCCATTGTGCCGAGCTACGTGAACCTGGAGAACCTCGAGCTCAAGGGCCCGGGTGGGCGCATGTTTTCGCTGCGCCTCTCGCCGGCCATGCGCTCCGACGACACCACGCTCTCTCTTCATGCGGTCCATGCGAATATGGGTATCGCGTTCATGCCGTTGTGGCTGATCGCAGAGGACATTGCTAACGGACGTCTGCTGCAACTTCTGCCGGAGTTTGCTTTCGGGCCGATACGATTGTTCGCGGTCTATACGAGCCGACAGTACATGTCGCCTAAGCTCAGGACCTTCATTGACTTCCTAGGCGAGCGGCTCGAGAAGGCAGTCGCAAACGCGCAGACGTCGGTCACCCGCCCTGGCGTTGCTAATCGGGACAGAAATGCTAAGCCGCGGATAGGGTCCTGAGCTCGTAGCCCCAGCAGCAGAGGCGGCAGCGAATTCTTTCCCCTTCTGTCAGATGACGAGATGACCGATGAGATGCCTAGCCGATAGCGTGACCTTAGACATCGGTACGGAGATGCGGGTGTCGTGCAGAGGCGGGCACATCCTGTGCTCGTCGAGCGTTGCGCAGGATCTGCGTGACGTTTGCTTGGTGGGGCGGGGTAACTTTTGCCACTTGGCAAATTTCCATGACCCTTTGCCTCGGGGTATTTCTCGCGATAGTCGGCCAGCACCCGTGCGAAGCGCGGCGTGGCGCACCACACGGGCGCGCTCACCTTGAGCTGGCCGCGCGGCGCGTCGTGGGCCTGGCCGATGGCGGCTTCGGCCGCATCGAGCAGGTCGAGGGCGCGGCGGCTCTGCTCGTACCAGGCGGTGCCGGCCTCGGTCAGGCTCAGGTGACGGCTGGAGCGATGCAGCAGCCGCGCCCCGAGCGACTTCTCGAGCTGTGCCACGTGCTTGCTGGCCATCGGCGGCGACAGGCCCAGCCGCTCGGCCGCGGCCACGAAACTGCCGGCCTCGACGACTTCGCGGAACACACGCAGGCTGGTCATCCGGTCCATGGCAATCTTTCCTGTGGAGAACTGATTCGATGCATCGTAGCCTGTCGATTTCCTTGCAGGAAATGTCTACAGTCGATGCAAAGCCTTCAAGGAGCATCGACTTGACCCACGACAACGCCAGCGCTTCATCGCGCCTGCCCACCTACTTCATCTCGCACGGCGGCGGCCCCTGGCCCTGGATGAAAAAGGAAATGGGCCCGACCTACGACCAGCTCGCCGCCTCGCTGGCCGACATGCCGCGCCAGATAGGCCGCACGCCCAGCGCCATCCTGATGGTGTCGGCGCACTGGGAGGCGCCCGTCTTCACGGTGCAAGGCAACCCGAAGCCGCCGATGATCTACGACTACGGCGGCTTTCCGGCGCACACCTACGAAGTGCACTACGACTCGCCCGGTTCGCCCGAACTCGCGCAGCGCGTGCAGTCGCTGATCGCCGCGGCGGGCCTGCCGGTGCAGATCGACCCCGAGCGCGGCTACGACCACGGCATGTTCTCGCCGATGGCCGCGATGTACCCGAAGGCCGACGTGCCGGTGGTGCAGCTGTCGTTGCGCCGCGGGCTCGACCCTGCCGAGCACCTGGCGCTGGGCCGCGCGCTCGCGCCGCTGCGCGACGAGAACGTGCTGATCGTCGGCAGCGGCCTGAGCTATCACAACCTGCGCAACTTCGGGCCGCAGGCGCACGGCGTGTCGAAGGCTTTCGACGACTGGCTCGACGACGCGGTGGTGCAGGGCGCGCCGGCCGGGCGCAGCGCCCGACTGATCGACTGGGCTTCAGCCCCGGCGGCACGCATGGCGCATCCGCGCGAAGAGCACCTGATTCCACTCATGGTGGCCGTCGGTGCGGCAGAGGGCGAGGCCGGCGAGCGCGTGTACCACGAGGATGCCTTCATGGGCGGCCTGGTGGTGTCGAGCTTTCGTTTCGGCGCCTGAGGCTTCAGCCCCGCCGCACGCCCTCGGCATCCACCAGCCCGACGCGCGTCTGCCGGCCCCAGGTGCCGCGCCCGGTCAGGAACATCCACCAGCCCCAGGCCGCGCCCGTGTGGCGCAGTATCTGGAAGGTGAAGGGCTCGACCAGCGCGGCCAGGAAGGCCTGCACCATGTTGGCTTCGCTGACGTGGCCTATCCAGCGCCGGTACAGGAACACCGACCACAGGTGGAAGACGAGGTCGAGCACGATCTTCGCGCCGATCACGCCGGCCACCGGCGCGAGCACGCCGAAGTTGCCGCGCACCAGATACACCAGCAGCAGCCCGAAGGCCGCAAGGCCGTAGAGCGGCTGCAGCGTGTCGATGGCCTTCACCGGCAGCATCGCAACGCCGAGCCAGCCATAGCGCCGGTCGCCAACCATGGCGCGGTACCAGAACTGCGTCTGCAGGAAGCCGCCGAACCAGCGGCGGCGCTGTCGCAGGAAGGCGCCCGTGCTGCTGGGCGCGTCGGTGTGGGCCTGCGCGTCGCCCAGCACGCGCACCTTCCATGGCAGGCCGTGGGCCTGGGCGTGGCGATGAAGGCGGTGGATGAGCTCGTAGTCTTCCACCAGGCAGTCCGTGTCGAAGCCGCCCACGGCGCGCACAGCGCCGGTGCGAAAGCCGGCGAAGGCGCCCGAGATCAGCAGCAGCCCGTTGACGCGCATCCACGCGTAGCGCGAGAGGAAGTTGCGGATGTACTCGTAGGTCTGGAACCACTGGAAGCAGCGCCCGGCCAGCGTGCGGCTGCACACCGGAATGATGACGCCGGTGGCGGCCACGAGGTTGGGCTCTTCGGAGAACGCCCGGCGCACGGCGCCGATGGCCTGGCTGTCGAGCAGCGTGTCGCCATCGACCGTGAGCACGGTGTCGGTGTCGATACACAGGATGGCCGCGTTCAGCGCGACCGCCTTGCCGCCATGCGGCAGGCGCAACCAGAAAAGAGAAGGATGCGTCGTGCTGGGCGCGCTCAACTCGCCCGGGGCCGGCGCGACGAGCCCGTAGCGCGTGGTCAGCAGCTCGGCCGTGCCGTCGGTCGAACCATCGTCGGCGATCACGATGCGGTCGGGCAGGTCGGTCTGGCCGAGCAGGGCGGCCAGCGTCACAGGCAGCACGGCGGCCTCGTTGTGCGAGGCGACGATCACGCCCAGCGTGTCGCGCCGGGTCGCGCTTGCGACAGCGGGCAGGGGGCGCGGCCGCAGGATCGGCAGCGTCATCCACGCCACGAACAGCAGCAGTACCGTGTCGTACAGCACATAGGCCACGCCCACCGACCATGCGGCGACGTTACCGAACTTGAAGGCCATGGCGAAGAGCAGCGCCCACAGCACGAGCACGCCGCCGTGGATGAGCCAGCTTCGCAGCGGAGTATTGGGGGGCGACAGGCGCGGCGATGCGGCCGCGAAAGCGCGTTGGAGAGAATCGTTCAAGTGAAGGTGCCCCGGGCGACAGTCGGTCGTTCGTCGATACGCAAAAACTCGGCCTGCGGTTTCGAAAATCCCGGGCAAAGCCGGGACAATCGCACGCGCCTTCGACTGAGTCGCCTCACGCCCGAAAATTCCCCGCATGCTCGCACAAACCCGCTACACCCGAACCGCCATCGTGCTGCACTGGCTGGTCGCGGTGCTCATGATCGCCAACATCGTCCTGATCCTGCTGGTCGACCACTACCCCGACGACTGGGTGCGCCCGGCCGTCGACACCCACAAGTCGATCGGCGTCACCGTGCTGGGCCTCGTGATCCTGCGGCTCCTCTGGCGCGCCACGCATAAACCGCCACCCATGCCGGGCTCGTACGGTGCGCTCGAACGGTTCGCGGCGCATGCGGCCCATGGCGCGCTGTACCTGCTGATGGTTTTGCTGCCGCTGTCGGGCTGGATGCACGACTCGGCCTGGAAGGACGCGGCCACCCACCCGATGCAGCTCTTCGGCCTGTTCGAATGGCCGCGCATCGGCTGGATCATGGCCATCGAGCCTGCCGTGAAGGAAACCTGGCACACCGTGCTGGGCGGCGTGCACGCCTGGGCGGGCTATGTGCTGTACGTGCTCTTCGGGCTGCACGTGCTGGGTGCGCTCAAGCACCAGTTCCTCGATGGCGAGGCCGAACTCCAGCGGATGCTGCCATGACGACACCGCAGGCCGGGGCACGCGACCTCATCGCGCGCATCGACGCGCTCTCCACCCACCACGACCCGGTGCACGAGGGCGTGCGCGTGCGCTGGCGCCGCTTCGGCACCGACGCGACGAAGCCCCCGCTGGTGCTGCTGCACGGCGGCCACGGCAGCTGGATGCATTGGCTGCGCAATGCCGAGGCGCTCTCGGCCGGCCGCACGCTGTGGCTGCCCGACATGCCGGGCTTCAACGAATCCGATGCGCCGCCGCGCGTGGCGCCGGGCGAAGACCCGCTGCAGCCGCTGCTGGCCGCGCTCGGCGGCACGCTCGACCAGCTCATCGGTGCGGGCACCGTCATCGACCTCGGCGGCTTCTCCTTCGGCGGTCTGACGGCCGCGCGCTTCGGGGCCGGGCGCGGCGCGGTGCGCCGGCTCGCGCTGATCGGCAGCGGCGGCCACGGCACGCTGCGGCGCATGACGGCGAAGATGATCAACTGGCGCGCCGCGCCCAACCGCGACGAAGAGCGTGCCGCACTGCTGCACAACCTGGGCGCGCTGATGCTGCACGAAGAGTCCGCCATCGATGCGCTGGCCTTCGAGATCCACGACATCTCCTGCCATGGCACGCGCTTTCGCAGCAAGGAGGTGTCGCAGTCGGGCGGGCTGCAGCAGGCGCTGGCCACGATGGGCGTGCCTACGCTGCTGCTGTGGGGCGAGTTCGACGTCACGGCCGATCCGCGCCCGCTGGTGGCGCAGCTTGCCGCCGAGGGACCGGGGCGCGAAGGCGTGGTGATCGACGGCGCGGGGCACTGGGCGCAGTACGAGCGCGCCGACGAGGTCAACGCGCGGCTGCTGGAATTCTTCCGCTGAGCCTTGCCGCAGCCGTTATTGCTGCTGCTTCACCAGCCCCAGCTTGCGGATGATGTCGCCCCACTGGTCGTATGTTGCGCGCGTCAGGTCGGCCAGCTGCTTCGGGCTCGACGACTCGGCCTCGTACGCACCTCGCCGGAAGAACTTGCGCGTGGCCGGCATCGCCAGCACTTGCGCCAGCGCGGCGTTGAGCTTCTCGACCACCGGCGCCGGCATGCGCGCCGGGCCGTGGAAGCCCGGCGAGGGCTACGGCATGAGTCCCGCGAAGTTCGCCGAGTTCTTCCGCGCACAGTACGACGCCTTCGGCGCCACGGTGCGCGAGCACAACGTCAAGTTCGAATAGAGGCGGCCTCGCGCTGCCAGAAGGCCGCGTCGGGAAAACTGCCCGTGCCGGCTGCCGCGTTGTCGGCCATGTGCTCGCGGCGGCTGGTGCCCGGTATGGCGCAGATCACGGCCGGATGGCTCAGCACGAACTTCAGCAGCACCTGCGCCCAGCTCGTGCAGCCGATCTCGCCGGCCCAGGCGGGCAGGGGCCGGTCGCGCAGCCGGCGCAGCAGTCCGCCACCGCCGAAAGGCATGTTGACGATCACCGCCACGCCGCGCTCGGCGGCCAGCGGCAGCAGGCGCTGCTCGGCCTCGCGCGCGTCGAGCGAGTAGTTGATCTGCAGGAAGTCGAGCTTCTCGGCCTTCAGCACCGCCTCGACCTCGCCGTAGGCCGAGGCGGTGTAGTGCGTGATGCCGATGTAGCGCACGCGGCCCTGTTCCTTCCAGCCGCGCAGCGTGGCGAGGTGCGTGCGCCAGTCGACGAGGTTGTGCACCTGCATCAGGTCCATGCGCTGCGTGCGCAGCCGCGCGAAGGACTGCTCCATCTGCGCGATGCCGGCCTCGCGGCCCGAGGTCCAGACCTTGGTGGCGAGAAAGACCTTGCCTTGCAGCTTCGACGCGGCCAGCAGTTCGCCGGTGCTTTCCTCGGAGCGGCCGTACATCGGCGAGCTGTCGATCACCGTGCCGCCGGCCGCGAACAGTGCGTCGAGCACGCCGGGCAGGCGCGCGTATTCCTCGCTGCCGGGGCGCTGGTCGAAGCCGATCCAGGTGCCGCAGCCGATCACGGGCAGGGCCTCCTGGGTGGAGGGGAGGGGGCG